>JAUXCB010000012.1 GCA_030619095.1 Verrucomicrobiota bacterium
ACACACTGTCTAGCCTCGGCCTACTCAGCCGATTCATCGGGATGCTCACCGATTCGCGCAGCTTTCTCTCCTACCCACGCCACGAATACTTCCGCCGCATCCTCTGCAACCTCATCGGCACCGATGTCGAAAACGGCGAAATCCCGCATGACATGGAACAGCTCGGCTCCATGGTTGAAAACATCTGCTACAACAATGCGACCCACTATTTCGGGATCGAGTCGCCAACAGCAACATAGCATGGCAGTATTCTCTGTTTTCAACATAAACCAGAGTCCACATAGACCTCATCAAGCTTCACGCGCTTGGATTGCTTTTTGAACCCTTTTGTCGATGTTTTTGACTGTTTCCCCGTGCAATCCGGTGAGTTCTGCCAGATCTTTGATGGACATTTCCGCAAGTACCCCCGGACAAAATGGGCCACCTGCTTCGTGTAGCGCACGCCTTTGCGAAAAAAGGATTTATTTAGAGCTATTGTTTTTCGATCACCGTGGCACCGAAGGTGAAGCCGCCGCCGAAAGCGGTGAGGCCGATGGTGGCTCCGGCGTCGGTTTGGGGCATCAGCTCCGCTAGCGCGAACGGGATGGTGTTTGAGGAGGTGTTGGCATATTTGCCGATGTGGTTGAACATTTTTTCCGGCGGGCAGTGAATGGTCTTTCGGATGGCCTCGATAATTCGCTCGTTGGCCTGATGCGGCACAATCATATCGAGATCATCCACGGCGACGCCGTGGCGGTCGCAGGCTTCAGAAAGCATGTTGATCATTTTTTTGACTGCGATCTTAAAGACGGTCAGCCCTTCCATCGCGATGGTTTCTTTACTCCCCATATTCGGCACGTAGAGCACCTTGTCTTCCACGCCTTTGGCGGAGAGAACCGGACGGGTGACGAGTGCGTTGATGTTCCCGTTTCGCGGCTCGCAACTCAGCAGGGAGGCGGTTGCCGCGTCGCCGAACAGCACGCTCGTTTTCGGATCGTCGTGGTTGATCATCGGCGAGAGCGTTTCGGATGTGATGACGATCACTTTTTTGGAGGGGTCGTCGCGCAGAATATCCACCGCGCTTTGCAGGGCGTAGATGTAGCCTGAACAGGCGGCATTGATATCATGTGCCTGCATCAGCAACTCGCCTTTTTCGGGGCTGAGCTCGCGCAATACGCGGCAGGCGAGCGAAGGGGTCATCGCTGTTGGAGTGCCGGTTGAACAGATCAGCGCGTCAATATCATCCGGCTGAAGGTGTTCACTTGCCAGCAGATCGCGCGCGGCTTGAACGGCCATGCTTGTGACATCTTGATCTCCATCAATCCAGTAGCGGGTCTTAATTCCCGTCCGCTTCTGGATGCCATCGGAATCCCAGTCGTCTTCGGGCTTTACCAGCTCGTCATTATCAACTTTTCGTGCGCCGAGCACGGTGCTGATTGAAGAAAGCAGAACGGGTTTGGTTTCCGCGGCAACCGCTTTTGCGACGGGGGTTGCGGAAAGGTTTTTCTCGAGCACCGGCGTACCGCAATTTTCGGTGGTGACCGGTTTTTTAACCAGATCGGCTTCTTCGGTCTGAATTCGCGCCAGCGGTGTGCCGACATCCACAGAGTCGCCCTCCGACAGCAGCAGGGCGTCGAGGGTTCCGTTGACCGGCGCGGAGATTTCCATCGTCGCCTTATCGGCTTCGACCGAAGCCAGAATATCGCCTGCGCGGACCGCCTGTCCGGTCTCCACTTGCAGCTCGGTGACGGTCACCGTTTTATCGGACGGGCTGGAGCCGATGGCGTTGACGGTGACAAACCCTTCGGTTTCCTCTGCGGGCTTCTGCCAAGAGAGAGAGTAGTTGAGAAGTTCGGCGGCTTTGCCGAGAATGTTCTTAAAGGAGGGGAGGATCTCCATCTGATTTTCAAAATGGTAGGGGATGTAGGTGTCGGCCCGCGCTACGCGTGCCATTTTGATTTCTATGCCGGCTTTCTCCGCGACGGTGGCCAGAATTTCGCCGCCCAGCCCACAGGTGTGGTTGTCTTCATGAACGACAAGTAGTTTTCCGGTTTTCTGTGCGGAGGCGATGACGGTTTCCTCGTCCCACGGCGAAAGGGAACGCAGGTCGATCACCTCAACAGAGGCGTCGGCCTCTTCGAGGGCGTCGGCTGTTTTTTCACAGAGCGGCAGGGTCGATCCCCAACTGACAAGGGTCAGCTCTTTGCCGGGGCGGGTGACTCGCGCTTTACCAATCGGCACGAACTGGTTCGCCGCGTCATCCGCACAGGTGACCGAGCGGTCGTTAATCAGGTTTTTCGGGAAAAGAAAAATGGTTGGGCGGCCGGAGACGAAGGAGGCGTTCAACAGGCCGGCGGCATCGGCGGCGGTGGAGGGCATCAGCACATCGAGGCCGGGAATGTGTGCGAAGGTGGCGTCGAAGGTTTGCGCGTGATAGGGGCCGAGACCGGGGCGGTAGGCTCCGCAAATCGACATAACGATCACGGGACATTCCCATTCTCCGTTACTGCGCCACCACATGGCGCCGAGTTCGGCGGCAATCTGGCTGAAGGCGGGCAGCATAAAGTCGGCGAACTGAATGCAGGCGATCGGCTTTTTGCCGGTCAGTGCCTGCCCGATTGCCGCGCCGACGATGGTCGACTCGCTCAAGGGGGCGTTGATCACCTGTCCGGGAAAGTCGGTGCTGAGGCCGCGGGTCAGGCCGAAGACATCCCCTTTGGGGTCTTCGATATCTTCGCCGTACAGATAGGCGTCCGGGTGGCTGCTGATTCGGGCGCGTATCGCGGCGCGCATCGCCTCAATCATGGTGAGCGCATCGCCCTCGGTGCGCAACTCGTCCCGGGTTGAATCGATCGGTTTTTTTGCGGATAGCTCTGTCTGGCAGATCGGGGCTTTGCGTGCAACCGTGAAGGCCTCGTCGATCTCATGATTGATCTCGTGTTCGATCTGTTTGAGTTCTTTTTCTGAAATGCCGGCATCCATCAACTTTTCGGCCAGAATCAGAATGGGGTCAGCCTTTTCGCGCATTTCCTGAATCTCTTCGGCGGAGCGGTAGAGGGTGTGGTCATCGGCGTTGGTGTGGCTCATCAGCCGTTCCATATTCAGCACAACGATTTTCGGGCCGCCGGTTTTCCGAACCTTGGAAACCGCTTCGCCGAACACGGCATGTGTTTCGACAGTGTCGGTGCCGTCGGCGCGCAGAATGTCGATGCCGTAAAACTCGTCGGCATCGCCATCGGGCCGCGAGAAGAAGGACCGGCCTTTCGACGGGGTGGAGAGGGCATAGTTGTTGTTTTGCACGACAAACAGGACGGGCAGGTTGGAGCGAACTGCTTCGGCGATGGCTTCGAGGAATTCTCCCTCTTGTGCTCCGCCGTCGCCGATGCCGCAGTAGACGATCTCGCCTTTTTCTTTAACGGCCTGCGCTACACCCACCGCCTGCAGCGCGTTGTTTGCCACGCAGGTGGGTACGCTCAAAAGCCGCAGGTCGCGGTTGTTGGCGAAACCCGGCATGCGGCGGCCCTCAGAGGGCGGGCCGGTTTTGCCGAGCAGGTCGAGCAACAGATCGGTCATGGAGGTGCCGCGGGCGAGGATCAGCGGCCGGTCACGGTAGTGGCAGTGCAGCCAGTCGTTTTCTGTCAGATGCGGAGCGAGCGCGGCAATGGCCTCGTGTCCGGATGACGGGATATAAAAGAAAGCCTCTCCACGCTGAGCGGCGTCTGCTTGCACGGCATCGGCTTTTCGCGATGTGAGCATGTTGCGGTAGAGGTCGAGAAAAAGGGCAGTGTCGAGTTTTTGCATAAATCGGCTTTGTTTTAAAAAGGCATAGTAGGGAGACGCTCGGTGGAGGTCGAATCATTTTTCGGTCTGTGGTTCACTAAAGTTCCGCCGACAGAGTGGCTTCAGAATGATCCCGTTCAGAGTTCGTCGATCGGGGTGAGAGGTGGCTCCGAGTGGGGGGGGGAGGCATCTGTTTTTCCATGGCGTGGAAAAAATTCGGCTTCCGCTTTCAACCTGTGGGGAAATTCGTTACAAGCAGTTGAGGTTTTTATGAGTAAAACAAATGTCAATATGATCTGTGATATCGCGGAGCTTTCATCCCTGTTTGATAAAAGCAAAAGTCTGGACGACTTTTTACAGTCCGCCGTTAGCGTGGTGGCCTACCACATGAAGGCCGCTGTTTGTTCCATCTATATCTATGACGAGACGGCTCGTATGTTGACGCTGCGCGCGACGCAGGGGTTGAGCGCGTCCGCCATCGGCAAGGTGCAATTGCGTCTCGGACAGGGGCTTGCCGGCCTGGCCCTTAAGGAGCTGCGCTCGATTTGTGTGGCACGCGCGTCGGAGAGGCCGGAGTTTCTGCCGATTGAAGGAGTCGGCGAGGAAAAGTATAAGGCCTTTCTGGCTGTGCCGATCCGTCGTCAGCTCACGCGGGTCGGGGTGTTGGTGGTTCAGGATGTGAAAGAGAACTATTTTGATACCGCCGATGAGCAGGCGCTTAAAGCGATCGCGGCTCAGCTGGCTTCCGTGGTTGAGAACGCCGATCTACTGATGGCGCTCCACCGGCAGGAGGTGGTTGTCGCGCCGGAACCGTTGGAAACAGCGCCCCGGCTGATCAAGGGCCGCCCCGCCAGCGGCGGGGTGGCACGGGGAGCGGCCCGGCTGGTGGTTTCGGGGCGGGCGGGGCGGTTTCGCTCGCCGGACTCCTTGCCGGACACTCTAACGCTGGATGATTTTAACCGCGCCGTGAAAGAGAGTGAACGGCAGTTGAAAGCACTGCAGAGCGAAGCCGATGAAAAGCTGTCCGACGTGGCGCAGCTGATTTTTAATGCCCACCTCCTGATTCTGGCCGATGAGGAGTTTACCGGGGAAATCCGCCGCCAGATTGAGGAGGGCGCCGCGCCCGTGGAGGCACTGGTGGGTGTGGTCAACCGCTACATTGAGATCTTTTCCGCCAGCCCCAACCCGCGGTTGCAGGAAAAGGAACACGATCTGAAGGATTTGGGTCATCGATTGCTTGAAAACCTGATGGGGGGCGGACGAGCCCCCGCAGATTATGGCGGGCAGATTATTCTGGCCGACACGCTGCTGCCCTCCGATGTGCTGAAACTCGTTACCGAGAAGGCGGAGGGGTTCATTATGCAGGGCGGGGTGACGGCTCATATTGCAATTATCTGCCGCTCGCTTCAGAAGCCGATGGTGATGGTCGACCCGCAGCAGTTTTCGCTGATTCAGGAGTCGCACAACCTGCTGATCGACGGCGCACAGGGAACCATCTGTGTTCAGCCGTCCAGCGAGGTGATCGCAGAGTACGAGCGGCTCCGGAAGGCGATGGAAAAGATGGAGGCGGCCCCGCCGGTTAAGGAGGAGACCCGCACGGCGGACGGGGTTCGGATTCGGTTGTTTGCCAATATCAACCTGCTCAGCGACCTGGAGGTGGCGGATCGATTCCGCGCCGAGGGGGTCGGGCTTTATCGTAGCGAGTTCCCTTTTATCATTCGCGACGCCTTCCCGCTGGAAGAGGAGCAGTATCAGGTGTATCGCCGCATTGTGGAGTCGATGGGCGGACGCGAGGTGACCTTTCGGACGCTCGATATCGGCGGCGATAAGTTGCTGGCTTGTCAGGATGAGGTTGAGGAGGACAACCCCTTTCTCGGATTGCGCGGCATCCGCTTTTTGCTTCAGAACAAAGAGATTTTTTCTGAGCAGCTCTGCGCAATGCTGCGCGCCGGTGTCGGCGGAAACACACGCATCATGTTCCCGCTGATCTCTTCGGTCGATGAGTTTGTCGAGGCGCGCGAAATGGTTCTGGAGTGCATGAAGCAGCTGGATGGGCGCAGGGAGGAGTATAATCGGGAGACGAAGCTGGGAATTATGGTAGAGCTTCCCTCGGCGGTGGTGCTGGTTGAGGATCTCGCGCACGAGGTCGACTTTATGTCTATCGGAACCAACGATCTGATTCAGTACATGCTGGCGGTTGATCGAACCAACGAAACGGTCTCCAAACTCTACCTGTCGCACCACCCGGCAATTTTGCGCGCGATTGAGCGCGTGGCCGCCGTGGCGCGGAGCCACCGGACGGATGTTTCGCTCTGCGGCGATATCGCCCGGGATCCCCGGATGATTCCGTTCCTGCTGGGCGTGGGAATCACCAAGTTCAGTATTGCGCCGCGCCGGATGCCGGATATCCAGAAGGCGGTGGAGGCCATCAGTATGCAAAAGGCGGTTTACACCGCCCGCCAAATGCTGGAGTTCAGCCGAATCTCTGAGGTCGAAGAGTTCCTTCTTGACACATAACGGTGTGCGCACAGGCAGAGAAAATACATGTGTGTATTCCGGATTCGCTTGGGGAAAGGAGCCGCCGCAAAGCGATCGCGACGGAACGAACAGCAGGGAAAGTTTCAAGGGCTGGAAGCTTTTCTTCTACGGGCTGGAACCCTATGGTGGTCGGAGTGTATGAATCTGGAGACCCCCGATGGACGAACTACTTAAACTGCTGAAGAACAATGCGAAAGAAAGTCCGGAAAATCTGGCCAAATTACTTGGTCAGAGTCCCGGCGAGGTTTCGAGTCAAATCGAAAGCTATGAAGCCGCCGGCATCATTCAGGGCTATCAAGCCGTCATCAATGAAGACAAACTCGAAGGGGCCCCCGTTACGGCCGCAATCGAAGTGCGCCTAACCGCCGAACGCGAGGGCGGCTTCAATCGTATTGCCGAGCGCATCAGCCGCTTCCCCGAAGTCCGCTCCGCCTTTCTCATGTCCGGCGGCTACGACCTGCTACTTTTCGTCTGCGGAAAAACGCTCCATGAAGTGGCCAGCTTCGTCAGCGAAAAACTTTCTCCGCTCGCCGGCGTCACGGGGACCGCCACCCATTTCATGCTGAAGACCTACAAACGCAACGACGTGCTCATGCACATACCTGATGAAGACGACCGCCCCAAAATCTCTCCGTGATCGAATCGCCAGTCACGTGCGCGACATCCCGCGCTCAGGCATTCGCGACTTCTTCGATATAGTCAGCTCCCGTGACGACGTCATCAGTCTCGGCGTGGGTGAGCCGGACTTCGTCACGCCCTGGCATATTCGCGAGGCGGCGATTACCGCTCTTGAGCAGGGCGTCACCAGTTATACCTCCAACCTGGGCCTGCCTGACCTGCGCAAAGAAATTTCCGGTTATGTTAAAAAAATCACCGGTATCGAATATTGTCCCGACACTGAAGTCCTCATTGCCGTCGGCGTTAGCGAAGCCATGGACCTTGCTATCCGTGCGTTGATTGAGCCTGGTGACGAAGTGCTCTACCACGAGCCCTGCTACGTCTCCTATAATCCTGTCATCACCTTTGCTCACGGCGTGCCCGTCAAAGTCGAGACCACCAAAGAAAACGACTTTAAGCTCACTCGCGATGCTCTGGAAAAAAAGGTCAGCAAAAAAACAAAAGTGCTGATGCTCAACTATCCGACCAATCCGACCGGGGCCACCCTGTCGCGCGAAGAGGTGAAAGACATCGCTGAATTTGCCATGGAGCATGACCTCATCGTCCTCACCGACGAAATCTACGGCGAGCTCTCTTACGACCAGCCGCATACCAGCATCCTCTCCATCCCCGGCATGCGCGAACGCACGATTTACCTGCACGGGTTCTCCAAGGTCTGGGCCATGACCGGCTTCCGCCTCGGCTTCTCCTGCGCTCCACCCGAGCTCACCGAAGCCATGATGAAAATCCATCAGTACACCATGCTTTGCGCCCCCATTCTCAGTCAAAAAGCCGCGCTCGAAGCACTTAAAAATCCGGAAGAGGACATTGCTGAAATGCGCGACAGTTACGCCGCGCGTCGCAATTACATGCATAGTGCTTTCGCCGAAATGGGCATCGACTGCTTCCTCCCCGGCGGCGCCTTCTACCTATTTCCACCCATTGGGAAGTTCGGCCTGAGTTCCTACGACTTCGCCATGAAGTTGCTCGAAGCAGAGGATGTCGCGGTTGTGCCCGGTACCGCCTTCGGTGCGTGTGGCGAAGGTTCGATTCGTTGCTGCTACGCCACCGCCCTCGACGACATCAAAGAAGCCATGATCCGCATCGCCCGTTTCGTCGGCAAACTGGGCTAAGCGCAAGACGGCTCACTCGGAGAGTTCGCCCCACCAATCAATCTAAAATTTTAAGGTAGGGCGACGCCTCCGGCGGAGCCGCTTTTCCAAACCTTGGAAAATCATTCGTGTCAATTCGTGTTATTCGTGATCAACTTCTTTTTTAGGAGAACAAACGATGAGCGCAAAAATCTACTGGTTTTCGGGGACGGGGAATTCGCTGGCGGTGGCCAGGGCGCTGGCGGAGAAACTGCCGGATGCAGAACTGATCCCGATTGCCGAGGCGGTGAACCATCCGCCGCAAGCCGCAGATGTCATTGGAATCGTTTGCCCGGTCTATGCGTGGGGCCCGAAAACTTTCCGCCGCTTGGTTCGGTCCCCGAACCCGAAAAGCAGACGGAGATCAACGAAGAGGCCGACGAAAAAATCGCGCAGATCGCCGACGAGTTGCAGTCGTTCCCGCGTGGGCATTATGAAGTGGCGGGCGGAATCTGGCGACTTTTCAGCAAAATCATGTACCCCGGTTTTCGTTTCTTTTTGCGTCACCGCGCCGACCGCTTTTTCCGCGCGGACAGCAAATGCAACGGATGCGGTCTTTGCGCCGAAGTCTGTCCGGTGGGCGATATTGAGATGATCGACGGGCTTCCGAAATGGAAGGGCCGCTGCGAACAGTGCTACGCCTGCTTCCACTGGTGCCCGCAGCAGGCGATTCAATATGGCCGCTCCGCCCGCGTCCGCCGCTATCACCATCCCCGAACCTCCTCCGCCGACTTCCATTGCCAGAAGCTTGGATCTTAATCCGATAAATCTGCGTAATCGAGCGAAGCGGGCGGATGAAAATTGATCCAGAATAGGGGTGAGTTTGTCCGCAGATTACGCAGATTGCGCAGATTATTTTTCAAACATTGGAAAAGTTGTTCCGGCGGCTCAAATTTCATGGTTAAATCCATTCTTCATTTTAAGGAAAGGACTGGATTCATGAGCAAAATAACGCGGGCGCTGCTGAGCGTCTCAGATAAGACCGGAGTTGTTGAATTTGCCAACGCGCTGACGGAACGCGGGGTCGAACTGCTTTCCACCGGCGGAACCGCCAAGGCTCTGCGCGACGCGGGCATCGCCGTGAAGGATGTTTCCGAGTTCACCGGATTTCCGGAAATGCTCGACGGGCGTGTCAAAACGCTCACGCCGCAGGTGCACGCCGGACTGCTCCACCTTCGCGATAGCGAAGAACACATGAGCACCATGAAAGAGCACGGGCTCGAGCCAATCGACCTCGTTTGCGTAAATCTTTACCCCTTCGAAGCCACCATCGTCCATCCCGACGTCACGCTTCCCGAAGCGATCGAACAGATCGATATCGGCGGCCCGACCATGATCCGCTCGGCCGCCAAAAATATGAAATTCGTTACCGTCGTCACTGATCCGGCTGACTACGTCCGTGTGCTCGAGTCCATGGATGCCAACGGCGGCGACACCACCGAAGAATTCCGTTTTGAGCTCGGACAGAAGGTCTTCGCGCGCGTCGCGGAGTATAACGCCGCCATCGCCGGCTATCTGGCCGACAAGGTGGCCGGCGATGCGCCGAAGCCTTTTGTGAAGGCCTGCTCGAACGGCACCGAACTTCGGTACGGCGAAAACTCGCACCAGAAGGCCTGGCTCTATCCCGATGCGGCCGCCACCGAAGCCTGCATCGCGCAGACCGACGTGCTGCACGGCAAAGAGATGAGCTACAACAACTATGTCGACGGCGAGGGTGCGCTCGAAGCCGTCAAGGATCTTTCCGGCAAGCCCGGCGTCTCTGTGATTAAGCACACCAACCCCTGCGGCTACGCGACCGGTGAAACCCTCGCCGAAGCCTTCGAAGCGGCATGGAGCGGCGACCCCGTCTCCGCATTCGGTTCCGTCATCGCGGTCACACAGACCGTGGATCTGGCGACCGCCGAGCGGTTGAAGGGCCGCTTCATCGAAGCACTGATCGCACCCGATTTTGATGCGGACGCGCTTGAATTCCTGAAGGCCAAAAGCAAAAATATCCGCCTTCTCAAACTCAACGCGCCGATGGCTAAAGCCGGGCCGCGCAAAATGATCAAAGACATCAACGGTGGAATTCCCGTGCAGGATGTCGACACCCGCCTAATCGCTGAATGGACGGTGCCGACGACGACCCCCTTCGATGAATCCAAGAAGGCGCTGGCCGAGTTCGGAATCGCTGCCGCCAAGCACACCAAGTCCAATGCCATCATGATTGTGCAGGAGTATAAAGCGGGCCAGTTCCGTGTGCTCGGCATGGGGGCCGGACAGCCTAATCGTGTGGATGCGCTTCGCAAGCTTTCGATTACCAAGGCGGTGGAAAATCTGAAGACGGAAAATCCGGATATCAGCGAGGAAAAAATCGCCGGCATCATCGGCGACTGCGTCTTTGTTTCCGAGGCATTCTTCCCGTTTGCTGACAGCATCGACGAAGCCCACTCCGTCGGCGCGAAATATATTGTTCAGCCCGGTGGATCGATTCGCGATGACGAAGTGATTGAGGCCTGCGATACATACGGCATCGCCATGGCACTCACCGCCATGAGGCACTTTAAGCATTGATATCGGCCGAGTTTCGCCGCATCCTTTTTCTGCCAGATGCCGCTTGACCATTTCGGGGGCTGTTTTATCGTTCTGTTTAAACAAAGGAGATTGGGTTATGAGTACAGGAACATTTGATATTGGTATCTGTTTTAAAAAGGCATTCGAGGTCTATAAGAAAAATCTGGGGCTGTTGATTGGAGCCTCTCTTGTGGGATCTCTTCTGATCTCTCTAACCGCTGGGATTCTAGCCGGACCCATTTTGGCAGGATTGATGGTGTTGGTTCTCAAGCTAGTGGACGAAAAAGATGATGCGGAGTTTTCAGATCTTTTCGGACGGTTTGATTTGTTCGCAACTACCTTTCTTCTCTGCCTCGCATGGGGGGCGGCATTTTATGCAGCGAGTCTGATTCTTAGCCCTATCCCGTTTCTTGGAACGTTGGCTGTCATTGTTTTAAGCGGGGCTTTTTCTGTCTTCCTTCTTTTTGCAATTATGCAGGTTGTGGAGCAGCAGCAGGGGTTTCAGGCGGCCTGCAAGTCGGCGTTTGAACTACTGAAAAAAGATCTCTGGATGTTAATCGCCTACGGTATTCTCGCATCGCTTGCCGCCGGTGTGGGAGCACTTGCCTGCGGCATCGGAATCATTCTTACCATGCCGATCCTTTATGTGCTGATGGCCGTGGCCTATCGTCACTGCGCGGTAACGGGTTCTGAAGAATCTAGTGTGGATGCCCCGGTTGAAATGGACGTAAAAACAGCGGAGCCGGTGGTTGAAGAGGCATCTATCGTACCCGATGAGGCACCGGAAGAGGAATCTCCGGAAGAGGAATCCCCCGTAGAGCCGAAAGCGGAGTAGAGAGGGGTTGATCCTGCCGGGGTAAATCCAGATTGACGATCGTCAATCTGGATTTGCTTTTTGCGGGATGCGTCAAACTCAGTTTCCGCTGATCGGAAAACCCCTCTGTTTGGATCATGGATCCGTGGTAGGGTTTTCTCGGTGATTTAAAATAACTGGAGATGGAGATGAGACAACGAACCGTTTTGGTGACAGGTGCGACGCGCGGGATCGGGCGTGAGCTGGTGAAGCAGCTTCGTGCCGAGGGCTTGCCCGTGTTCGCCACAGGACGCAGCCAGCCATTGCTGGAAACCCTGAAGACAGAGACGGGGTGCCTGGGCGCGGCGGCGGATTTGTCGGATCCGGCGCAGGTGGTTGAGATGTATCGGCAGGCGGCGGATGCGTTGGGGTCGGTGGACATTCTCGTGAATAATGCCGGGCTCAACCATCGCAAGGCACCGGTTTCGGAAATCGATCTGGCCGATTGGGAGCTGCAATACGCTGTGAATCTGCGTGCGCCCATGCTGTTGAGCCGCGAGGCTCTGCGCGATATGGCCGGGCGCAAGAGCGGGCATATCGTGAACGTGATCAGCACCATCGCCAAAACATCGTCTGCCAACTATGCAATCTACAGCACCATGAAATATGGCTTGATGGGCTTTACAAAATGCCTCATCAAGGAAGGGCAGGCGGTCCATGTGAAGGTGACGGCGGTTTATCCCGGAGGGACCGACACCGATTTCCGACCGGAAGAGCGGCCTGAATATCTAACCGCCGAATCTGCCGCCAAAATGATCACGCAGTGCATCATGGCACCGGAGGATGTGG
>JAUXCB010000058.1 GCA_030619095.1 Verrucomicrobiota bacterium
GGGTCTAGCTGTCGGCTCCAAACTGGCCGCAGCTAAATTCCTGAACGCCAACACACTCGGTATTCTAGCGCTCGGGTTGATTGCCTTTATGATTGGAACCGCCTGCGGCGTACTGCTAGCAAAACTGATGAACAAAATCTGTAAAGACCAAGTGAATCCGCTGATCGGTTCGGCCGGTGTATCGGCTGTGCCGATGGCCGCGCGCGTGGCCAACAAAGTGGGTCTGGAAGCCAATCCGAACAACTTCCTGCTGATGCACGCCATGGGCCCGAATGTGGCCGGTGTAATCGGTTCGGCCGTCGCGGCCGGTGTCCTGCTCGCCCTCTGCAGCGGGTAACTGCGTTACAGCTTGTTGGTTTCCAAGGTTTGGAAAAAGAAAACGCGATGTCCCCGTCGCGTTTCCAAACCTTGGAAGAATCTGTCCGATCCGACGTATCGATCCTATTTAACTGAAAAGTCGACAATCAGCGGAAAATGGTCGGAGCCGATATCGGTTCCGACGACACGGCTGTGGATGATGATTTCCGGTGCGTGGAGGACATGGTCGATCGGAATGCGCAGAAACCGGTTGTTGACCGGCCAGCTCGGCTGAAAGCCGAAGCTCTGCATGCTGTTTTGCAGGCCGGAGTCCTTCAGGAGCCGAGTAAAATGCGGTGACCACGGCGAGGCATTCAAATCGCCGATCAGAAGAACCGGATTTTTCTGCTGCTTAACAATCTGCGGAAGCGCGTAGAGTTGCTGGTTCCGATGTTTGGAATAGCTGGCACTGACCGGCGCCACCGAATGCGTCCCAATGACTGAAATCTCCCCCTGCGGCAAGTGGACATCTGCAACAATCGACGGCACTCCCGCACTGCCGATCACAACCACATTCGTACGTGAAAGCGGGTGTTTGCTCAGCAGCATGATGCCGAAGGGGTCGTCCCGTAGCTTCGAAACGTGATAGGGATAGTCGGCATTCAGAACACTCAGAACCCCTGCCCACTTCGACGTCACCTCTTCCAGAAGCAACAGATCTGGCTCGGCGGTTCGAATGGCACTCAGTACCTCTTCGGCATTCCCGTTCGAGGCGTTCAGGTTCATCAGCATCGCGCGCGCAGGCTGTTCGGTTGCCACCGGCGGCTTCCCGAAGTAGAGCGGAAGCACAAAGGCGTAGTTGAGGCAGGCCAGCAGAATGAACGCGATCATCCGCTTAGTTTGTCTCTTCCAGACCGCAATCCCGATCAGCACGAGAAACGCCTGAAAAAGTTGCACCCGAAAATGCGAGAACAGATCAAACACCCAGAACAGCCGTCCCAGAAACCCGGCGACCGTCGCTGCGGCCAGCCCCATCCCGGAAAGCATGCAGAGCCGTTCGACGAAACCAATTTTCTCTTTAGAATTCATTTACGGAGGTTATCAGATTCTAACTGCGGTTGTGCGGACAAACACGCATGGGGATTTCATTTCCAAGATTTTGAAACCGTTATTTTGGAAAAGGGGAAAAGGGGTCAGCCAAAGAATCTTGCTATTGCAATTAAAGACGACCAAAACGCCCCTCCTCTATTTGTGACAAATTCAACACAAAAACGCATACTGCATCCGGTTCGAAAAAGCATCAATTTTAAAAACAACAAGATTCTTTGGCTGACCCCTTTCCCGATGGATCCTTCGCCCAAGGTAGCGACACAAAACAGGAGTGGTTGTTCGGAGCCTATGCCGGTGCCGACCTTCAATATAAAATTGCTGAGCATTGGGGCGTTTTCGCTGGTGCGGCCTACACTCGGCTAGAAGATTTCCAACAACGGGTTGAGGGTCGGTCTGCCGAACTGCAATTCGACGACAGCTACACGTTGCGCACCGGTATTTTCTTTGAATGACCTCCCCGATAAAAAGACCGCATTCTTCACGCATTGGAAAACAGGGCATGTGGAGAGGTGGTACACCCGACAGGGTTCGAACCTGTAACCTCCTGGTTCGTAGCCAGGTACTCTATCCAGTTGAGCTACGGGTGCATCAATCCGCCTTCGTTAAAACTCCAGCGTGACTTGGAAGGCGAGGAATCTACTGTGTCGGCGGACGGGAATCAACCGCAAAAAGTGAACTATTTCAAGAAGGCTTTCAACGCGGAAACTTTATCGGTTTTTTCCCATGGGAACTGGTCGCGGCCGAAGTGTCCGTAGGCGGCGGTATCACGGTAGCTCCAGCCTTTTGGCTCCAGTAAGCCGAGCTCCTGAATCAGCGCAGCGGGCCGAAAGTCAAAGAGTTCTTTGGATGCGACAATGACTTCCAGCTCACTGTCTTCCAGCTTGCCTGTACCATACGTGTCCACATTAATGCTGAGCGGTTCGGCAACCCCAATTGCATAAGCCACCTGCACTTCGCATTTTCTAGCCAAGTTGGCGGCCACAATATTTTTGGCGACATAGCGGGCGTAGTAGGCCGCCGAGCGGTCAACCTTGGAGGGGTCTTTTCCGGAGAAGGCACCGCCCCCGTGGCTGCCGACGCCGCCATAGGTGTCGACGATAATTTTCCGACCCGTGAGCCCGGCATCACCGTGCGGCCCGCCGATCACAAACTTTCCAGTCGGGTTGATGAAATACTCAATATTGTCTTTGACGAGTCCGCTAGGTGCCAGCACGGTTTCGGCGACGACTTTGAGATCGGCCTGAATCTGCTCCAGAGGCACGTCGTCGGTCTGGTGCGAGATCACCACGGCGGTGATGTGATCGGGCTGTCCGTTCACATACTGGATGGAAACCTGTGACTTTGAGTCGGGTCGCAGATAAGGAATGGATCCCGCCTTGCGAATTTTCTGCAATTCATCGAGCAGAAGATGGCTGTAATAAACCGGTGCGGGCATCAGTGCGTCGGTTTCATTCGATGCGTAACCGAACATCATTCCCTGATCTCCAGCACCCTGTGCCTGAAAAAGGCCTTCGCCCGCAGTAACCCCTTGCGAAATGTCGGCGGACTGTTTGTGCAGGCGGCAAATATATTCAAATGTATCCGCGCAAAATTTGAGTTTCTCATGGTCATACCCAATGTCGCGAACCACCTCTTTAACGAGGGCGTATGGATCAATTTGATCCCAGCCTGAGCAGCTGATCTCACCGGCATTGACAACGAGGTTTGTCGTCACAAGGGTCTCGCAGGCCACGCGGCTCTCTGAATCCTTCTTCAGACATGCATCGAGAATGGCATCGGAAATCTGGTCACAAACCTTATCGGGATGCCCCTCGGAAACCGACTCGGAAGTGAAAACATGGTCTACTCTAATTTTGCTCATCGCATCTGCTCCAATGAATATATTCGCTTATCCGGATTAATGGATAAGCGAAGATACCTACTTTAGCTAATGAGCTCAAGAATTTCCGGTGCTCTTTTTTTCAGCAGATCCCGACAGCGGGCAAGGATCCCCTCCGGAGGTCCACCGCGCAGTGCCTCTTTGGCGAGCGCCCTGCACTCCGAAATCCGCAGGTTCCGGATGACCTCTTTAACCATAGGTACGGAGGGTGGACTCATGCTGAGTTCATCCACACCGAGGCCGATAAGCAACGGAACAAGCTCGGGGCTGGCCGCCATTTCACCACAAACCGCAACGGGAATTCGTTGTGCGCGACCGGCGCGCACAACCTGATGAATCAGCTTGAGAATGGCCGTATGAGTGGGCTGGTAAAGATGAGCCACGTTCTGGTTCACTCGATCCACAGCCAAGGTGTATTGAATCAGGTCGTTGGTTCCAATGCTGAAAAAATCAACATGCGGAGCAATCAGGTCGGCAGTGAGTGCGGCGGATGGGATTTCGATCATCACCCCGACGGGAAACTTATTCGCATACGGGATCCCCTCTTCCGCCAGTTCTTTCCGGCACTCTGCAAGAATGGAATTCGCCTCAAGGACTTCACTCAGACAACTGATCATCGGGTACATCATGGAGACCTTGCGTCCAGCACCCGCCCGAAGAATCGCCCGCAGCTGGGCCTTGAAAATCTGGGGGTTCGCCAAACAAAAGCGGATGGCCCGCCAGCCGAGAAACGGATTCATTTCCGGGGCGGTTTTCAGGGCGGACGAAAACTTATCGCCCCCGAGATCCAGCGTGCGAATGATGAGCTGATCGGGGGCGCACCGGTCGGCGACCCGGGCATACACCTCGGTCTGTTCGTCCTCATCAGGCAGATGGTGTTCATCCAAAAAAAGAAACTCGGTACGGAACAGCCCGACCCCCTTCGCCCCGCACCGTGCAATGTGATCCACCTCGGCGGGCAACTCAATATTCGCGGCAATCGAAATACGGTGTCCATCTTTAGTCTCTGCCGGTTTATCTTTGAGGGTATTGAGTTCACAGAGAATGGTTTTTTGCTCTTCGGCTTTCCGGGCATAGTCGAGCAGGCGCCCGGAGGTCGGGCGGATAATGACGATCCCTTTGGAGCCATCCACCAGAACGGTTTCGCCAGAAACCACCTGCGCGGTGATATTGCGGAACCCTACGACTGCGGGCACCTCCAGTGCGCGGGCCATAATCGCTGTATGAGAAGTACTACTGCCAAAGTCAGTAATAAACGCATGAACCATATCCCGGTTCATGGCGGCGGTATCCGATGGAGAAAAATCGGTTGCGACAGCGACACAGGGGCGTTCGATCTGATCCATGCGCTCCACCGTTTCACCGACCAGATTTTTGATGATCCGGCGAGTGACATCCCGCACATCAACCGCCCGTTCACGGAGGTAGTCATCCTCCACCTTTGAGAGCATTTCAATATAGCGCCGTGCCACATCCTGCGTGATGCTCTCTACGTTGAACTGCCGTTCACGCAGGGTGCGAATGACCTCCTCAATGAAATAGCGATCATCCACCACAAGCAAATGTGCATCAAATATGGTCGCGTGCTCATCGCCGAGCGCCGAGGTCACCTTGCGCTGAATCTCAGCGATCTGGTGACGCGTTTTGATCAGGGCCTCCTCGAAACGGATGATTTCGAGTGGAATTTTATCGGCCGTGACAGGGCGCTCGACAACCGATACGCCATTCTGTGCAAAGATCGTCACTTCGCCAACAGCTACACCGGGAGACACCCCAATGCCTCTGATGACGATCTCATCAACAGGCTCTGTGCTATTTCCAGACACATTAGTCCTCGAAGAATTTTTTCTCAAACAGATCGGCGATTTCCACCATAGCCTCCCCCGCATCCTCTCCCGTTGCATGGACACATAGCTTGGCCCCGCGATGGCCCTCAATCGTGAGCAGGCCCATGATGCTCTTTGCAGAAACCTCATAGCCTTTTTTCCCGATCAGAATTTCACAGGAGAATTTACCAGCGGTCTTGACCAGCAAAGCCGCTGGGCGCGCGTGGATACCGTATTCGTTCTCCACCGTAAATTCGCGGCTTATGCTGTCGGGTGTATCCATCATTTTTCAGCTTTTTTCAAAAACCGACCAATCACTTTTTCATCCAGTTCTTTCGCCGCGTCATGGCCCAGCACCTTGAGTTTATGGTTCAGTGCGGTCGTCTCCACAAGGTTGGCCATATCACGACCGGGACTGACCGGAAGATCATAAAACGGGATGCGCAGATCGAGAACGTCAATTTCAGCCAATTTCCCATCACGTTCCGCTTCATCCTCTGGCTGATAAAGATGTAAACGGATGACCATATCGAGCTCGGTCTCCTGCTGGATCGCCCCCATCCCAAACAAACTGGGGACATGCACAATGCCGACTCCACGGATTTCCATATGGAACCGGGTCAAGTCGTTGGCAAACGCCACGATCCGGCCATGACTATTTCTAATCACGTCCGTGACATCGTCCGAAACCAGGCTAGAGCCGCGCTCAATCAAGGAAAGTGCCGTTTCGCTTTTTCCGATACCGGCCTTCCCCTGCAAAAGAACCCCGATCCCTTTGATGTTTAGCATCGTACCGGCAATCCGTCCGCGCGGTGCACTCAACTCTTCAATCAACACCGTACATTCGTTGATGAAATGGCTGGTGATCATCGTTGTGCGCAACAGCGGCGTTTGATACTCCTCCGCCAGCGCACGAAGTTCCGGCGGCGGGTTGCGGTTCCGGGCAACAATGATGCCGGGCACCGTTTTTTCAAAAATCGGGCGAAGCCGTGCTTCGCGCTCTTCCGGCTCCAGACTCTTGAGATAAGTGAACTCCGCCAGTCCAAAAATCTGGAGACGGCGGAGCGCGAAATACTGGAAGAAGCCGGTCAGTGCGAGGCCCGGACGATTGATCGCATTTTCTTCGATGGTTCGGGTCAGGTACTTCTCGCCACAAACAAGCTCTAGAGAAAGACGCTCGCCGCCGGCATCCAGTAATTCTTTGAGTGTAATCGCCATAGATCACCCCTTTTCTTAGTGATGATCCTGCACCTTTTCGCGGAGCTTTCGTAACTGGCGCTCTGCTTTTTCAAGTGCCTGATCAATGGAGGTATACATATTCTCCGTGGAGGCCATTCCTTCAACATGGAGACTTTTTCCCTGCACGAGAACTTCCGCACTGTGCTGAAGCTTTTGAAGATCCAAGACAATACGGACATCCTCGACTCGTGGAAAATCGATTAGTGTCCGCTCTGTTTTGTCATAAATATGATCCCGAATTGCATCGGTGATCTCGACATGGCGTCCTGTAATATGCACCTGCATGAGTTTCTCCTTTCATTACATACTGAACCGCGGCCCTAGGTAGAGTTCACGGCTTACTTCATCATTCACCAAAAAATCACTCCCCCCTTCACGGAGCACCTTGCCTTCGCACATCAAATAGGCGCGGTCGACAACGGCGAGCGTCTCGCGCACGTTGTGGTCGGTAATCAATACCCCCAGCCCTTTTTCACGAAGTTCCCTGATGATTTCCTGCACTTCGTAAACCGCCAGCGGATCCACTCCGCTGAACGGTTCATCGAGCAAAACAAGCGACGGGTTGGTCACCAGTGCCCGCGTAATTTCCAGCCGCCGCCGTTCGCCGCCGGAGAGGGTGTACGCCCGCTGTTTGGCCAGATGGGAAATTTTCAACTCATCGAGCAAAAAGGTGAGGCGCTCCCGACGCTCCCGTCTAGAGATCGGAAGGGTTTCGAGAATGGCCATCACATTTTCCTGTACCGTGAGCTTGCGAAAAATCGAAGGCTCCTGAGAGAGATAGCCCATCCCCATACGCGCCCGGCGGTACATGGGTGTTTTCGAAACATTTCGCTCTTTAAAAAACACCTCCCCGGAGGTCGGGTGAATCAGTCCGGTCACCATGTAAAACGTGGTTGTTTTCCCAGCGCCGTTCGGGCCAAGCAAGCCGACAATCTCGCCGGGTTTTACATAAATATCGACTTCGTTAACCACCTTTTTCCCGTGGTAGCTTTTCACAAGTTTTTTCGTCCGTATTAAGCAGGTGTCTTCCATTTTAGTTTCCAAGAATATTTGTTTCACGTTCTCCATCGGAATAGATAATCAAGCGGGCTGCAGGTTCGCAAATCATGCGACCCGTGGCTCGCCAAAAGCGGATGCGTTCGCCGAGAAGCAGATTGCGCCCTTCAAGAATTCTCGGACTCTCCTCCAGTAAAAACTCTTCGGTTGTAGCATCATATACAGCTCTTCCTGCGTGTGCTTCGCGCCCTTCACTAAAGAGCTTAACGTTGGCCAGCGCTTCAATCCAGTCAATTTCATTATTTTCGCTGAAACGGACATTCATCGTGTCGCAGTCCATCTCCATCTGCGGATCCAGAACATGGACGTTTTCCTCAAAACGGACTTTTCGCTCATTATAATTCATGAAGAGCCGCGTTGAGGTAATCACCGTCACCTGATTGGTGTCGGTCTGTTCGACCGGTGGATCCGTCTCGGTCTGCTGCATCACATCATCAATAATCACCTTGCTATCGTTCAGGATCTGCACCGTTCGCTCCGCCGACTGCAATTTGAATCCACGACCTCGAATGCGAATCCCATCCATATCGGCGGCGACCGGAGCCTCTGAATGGGCTTTACCGGTTCGCTGATTAAAAAAGCAGTAGGGTGACTTCACCGTCATAAATGTTTCACCATCCCGGTAAAAATCCATACGAACACCGGTAATTTTCACCTTACCGCCGCCCTGCATTTCAGCATGGTCACCGAAGAGCTGGGAGGTCATCTCCCCCTGTGCATTATATTCGGGAACCCGAAATCCGGAAATCCCGTCGCTCAGCTCCTCTGCTGTCGCGCAAACCGCCAGCAACAGAGCCGCGATCACGCAGTAAATCATACATCTTGTATTCCGCATCGTCTGTCTCGTATTCATTTCAC
>JAUXCB010000155.1 GCA_030619095.1 Verrucomicrobiota bacterium
AAAGATGAGAGCTACGCAATTATGGGTGCGTGTTACAACGTCTATAACGATATGGGGCCGGGTTTTTTAGAGGCGGTTTGTCAGGAGTGTTTGGAAATAGAATTAGCCTTTCAACAAATTCATTTTGTGCCTCAGAAAAAACCGGAACTGTTTTATCGGGAGCAAAAGCTGGAACATTATTATCAACCTGATTTTGTCTGCTATGACAAAATTGTCCTTGAAATTAAAGCGAAGGAAAAGCTGATCGATAGAGATCGTTGTCAGGTTTTGAACTGTTTGAGTGCAACCGGATTTAAATTGGGGATTCTTGTTAATTTGGGTCATTATCCGAAATTGGAATATGAACGGATTGTAATCTGATTCGTTCTCATTCGTGTCATTCGTGTGATTCGTGGGCGGCAAAAAATGATTGTGAAGATGAAAAAACTGACGTTGTTGTGCACGCGCTCTTCGCGCGAGCAGACGCTGGAGTCTCTCCGCGAGTTGGGGGTTCTGCATCTTCAGCATGTGGCACCGCCGGAGGGTGAGGGGTTGGAGGAAGCTCGCAATCTGTTCGCGCATTTACAGCGTGTTGTGGAGATTCTCCCCAAACATCCATATGCAAAACCGTCGGGAAAAGCACCACACGAAACCGTGGATATTGTTTGGACGCTGATTCATCGAAGGCAGGCGGTGTCGGAACAGCTTGAGATGCTCGATCTGCAAATTCGCCACACCGAACCGTTGGGCGACTTTTCTCCAGAAACGGTTCGTGATCTGCAGGCCAAAGGAGTTTCCGTTCTTTTGTATAAGGCGCCGCTTAAGGCAGTTTTTCCCGCACCGGAAGATGTGAAGCTTGTTGAGTTGAGTCGTGACCGCAGTTCGGTTTATTTCGCATGGATCGGGCGAGGTGAGTGGACGATCGATGCAGAGGAGGTTGCGCTGCCATCGACCTCTCTGGCGAAGATGAAAACAAAACAGGCTTCTTTGCAGGTTGCGCTGGAGAAGATCGGTGAGGATATTGTTGGGTTTGCGGGCGATCACGACTCTGTTGCGCATCTAGCCGATGAGGCCGAAGACCACATTCAGTATCTCGAAGCCCGCAACGGAATGGGACAGGCCGAAGAGGTCACCTATCTGCGCGGATTTTTCCCCGCTGAACAGGAAAAGGGCCTTCGTGATCTTGCCGGGACGCAGGGCTGGGCCGTGCTGGTTGAAGAACCGTCTGATGACGATGATGTGCCGACCCTTTTGCGCAACCCGAAGTGGGTCTCCCCGATCAAAGCGGTGTTCGATATGATCGGTGTGATCCCCGGTTATAAAGAACTCGATGTCAGTGCATTGTTCCTCGTTTTTCTTAGTATCTTCTTCGCATTCCTCATCGGGGATGCGGGCTACGGACTGTTGTTTATCGGCCTGACCCTCTTCGGGAAAATGAAAACCAAGGGAAATGTAACGGCGAAGCCCGCTCTGAACTTATTGCTGTTGATGAGCTCCTGTTGTGTGGTTTTCGGTATGCTCACAGGAAACTATTTCGGGATTGCTTTGGAATCACTCCCCGCACCGCTTGCGGGTTTGTCTAGCGACTATTTGACTGGAAAAAGTTCCGAAGGGTGGAATTCCGATCTCGCCGCCAACCATGTCATGTTCATCTGCTTCGCGATTGGAACGTTGCATCTGACCTTGGCGCATGGTTGGAACCTGATTCGAAAAATCAACTCTTGGGCGGCATTGACCGATTTGGGTTGGCTTTGCTCCACATGGGCACTGTTTTCTGTGGTTTTGCAAATGGTGCTTTATATGGAGCTTCCCGCATGGATCGTCGCGGCGCAAATGCCATTGCTTGGTCTAGGGATTTTTCTGATTATCATCAGCCTGGTTTTGACCAAGTCCTATTTCGGCCTTGTGACCCTCGCGCTGGATATTATCAACAACTTTGTCGATATCATTTCCTACGTCCGCCTCTACGCCGTCGGCGCCGCATCCCTTGCCATCGCGCAGGCCTTTAACGGGATGGCGATGGACATCGGCTTCAGCGGCATCGGGTCCATTGGCGCGGCATTCATTCTTTTCGCCGGCCACGGCTTGAATATTATTCTCGGCGCGATGGGCGTGATGGTTCACGGCATTCGTCTCAACACGCTCGAGTTTTCCGGACACGCCGGTGTCGAGTGGGCTGGCATCCACTTTAACCCCTTTTCAAAACGAGCCGGATGGAAAGAGAGAGTCGCTCGCGAATCACACGAATAGAGACGAATAAGAAAGGCTTCATTCGAGAAGATTCGTGTGATTCGTGGGCAAGTAAATGCTATTGAAATGGAGTTGGATTTAGAACGCTTAAATAACAGGAGGAAAATACAATGGACGCATCATACGCACCCGCACTGATCAAATTAGGCGGGGCCGCCGCACTCGCATTTGCCGCTATCGGCTCGGCTCTCGGAACCGGAACGGCAGGCATGGCCGGAATCGGCGCATGGAAAAAATGCTACGCAGAGAACAAACCGGCTCCCTTTATTCTGCTGGTCTTTATCGGCGCGCCGCTTTCGCAGACCATCTACGGCCTGCTACTTCTGCTCGCTTTCAATAAAATGGCGCTGCTCGAAACCGCAGGCGTGATGTGGCCGGCCGTACTTGGCGCAGGCATCATCGGTGGAATCGCGATGGGTATGTCCGCTTGGTATCAGGGCAAAGTCGGCGCGGCCGGGTCGGATGCCCTCGGCGAAACCGGGCAGGGCTTCGGGAACTATCTCACCACCCTCGGGATTGTGGAAACCGTTGCGCTGTTCGTCATGATCTTCATTCAGATGGCCCTGAAATAGTTTCTGTAGACGAGGCTTCCAGCCTCGTCTACGTTTAATATCGTGAAAAACGCACGATGAAGCGGGTCTTTTCACTGTTATCAGTATTAATATCGTGAATAAAGCAGATTTATAGCGATATTTTCACGATTATGACTTGCAATATCGTGAATAACTCTTTATTTTCTGTGAATGGCGAATATACTATCCATTTTTAAACGAGTTCAGGCGTTACGTCAGCGGTACGTTGAGTGCGCAGTCGGCAAAGAGTCCTTGTTGCAGTTGTTGGACGAAGCAGAGGTCGGCGAGCAGGTGTATAACTCGAACGCGATTGAAAACAGCACATTATCGCTGGATGAGACGGAGAAGATTCTACTTCAAGTCGATCTGGATCGTTATATTTCTGAACGCGAGCTCTTTGAGGCGAAAAATCTGGCACGGGTTGTTTCATACATCAATGTTAGGGCCAAAGAGAACTCGTTGAATTCGGAGAGGTTGTTGCTCCTGCACGACATGCTACTTTCAAATATCCGCGACGACATTGCGGGTCGGTTCCGTGGTTCGGGCGAATGGGTGCGGGTTGGGAATCATATCGCGCTCGATCCGGTGCTGATCGAGTCTGCTCTAACCAAAATGTTTGTTGAGTACGATGCTAGCCCGGATGAGCACATCATTAAGCGCATCGCCCGTCTTCACCTGACATTTGAGCGAATCCATCCATTTGTGGATGGGAACGGGCGTATCGGCAGAGTCATCAATAATTATCTATTTATTCGGGAGGGTTATGTATCGATCAATATTAAGTTTCTGGATCGTGCGAGGTATTACGATGCGTTCAACGAGTTTAATGCAGCTGGAAAAACCGCGATCATGGAGGAACTGGTCGGACGGGCTCTCACCAACAGCTATCACAAGCGGTTAGCTTATTTGGAAGGGAGAGAGATCATCACTCTTTCTGAATACGCGAAACAAAATCAGATGTCCCATTCTAACCTGATTAACAAGGCGAAACGGCAAACCATCGAGGCCTTCCTTGAAAAGGGAAAATGGAAAATCGGGGAAACTGAATAAAAACTTCAGTGATCGGAAATGTTCGATTGACAAAACAGTCGATGTATACGTATTTATGTATACGTAAGTAAAGGGAGGGTTGTGATGGACAAGGTGTTTTCCGCTAGAATTGATGAATCGGTCGTCGGGTGCATTAGCAATCTGGCTGTACAGTTGCATAGCACAAAAAAGCAGGTGATTGAACGGGCGATTGAGCTGTTTGCCGAGCAGGTCGGACGTGAACAGAAAACCGACTTGCTGGAGCGGTCGTTTGGAGCGTGGAAGCGTGAAGAATCATCACAGGAGAGTGTTGAGACCTCTCGCGCCGCATTTCGAAAATCCATGGAAAGAGCGCGCCGATGAAGGCGTTTGTGGATGCGGACATTCTAATCTGGCACTTGCGGGGCGAACGTAAGGCCTGTCGGTTTTTGCGAGGGCTGCTGGACGATCCCTCGGTTGAGCTGTGGACTGGAGCCATGCAACGAGCCGAGGTTCTGTTTTTCATGCGCCCGGCGGAAGAGGAGATGACAACCCTTCTTCTTTCGCAATTAAAAACAGCCCCCGTGGATCAATCTGTGATTGATGAGGCTGGCCGATTGTACCGGAAATGGAATCCAAGCCATGGGGTTGATGCGAACGACTCTATTTTAGCGGCTACTGTTTTGCGGAGCGGAGGAGTGCTTTATACGCTGAACAAAAAGCACTATCCGATGAAAGAGGTCGCGGTTCAAAAGGCGTGGTAGGTTAAAAACAGTTCAAAAGTTCCAGACATTGGAAGCAACTGCGTTGCGGCTGTTCTTCCAACCCTTGGAAGGATCGGGTAAATATTTTCCAACATTTGGAAGCTTGGAACCAA
>JAUXCB010000031.1 GCA_030619095.1 Verrucomicrobiota bacterium
CATCAGCATCCCTGCAACAGATATTCAGGCCACCCGTGCCTATTTGCTTGCGGATGAAAAACGAAACCACCTGAAGATTGAGCAGACACAGAACGGCTTGATTATACATCTGCCCGAAAAAGCACCAGATGCCGTTGCTTCAGTCGTTGCGATTGAACACAAAGAACTAAACTAGTCGAACAAACCGTGCACAGCGACGGCTTACAACCGCGCGTGAACGGAGGCGTTCTAGACGGATAGAAAAATATGAAAACAATTCTCCTCGGAAATGCAGGTTCAGGTAAAAGCACCATGGCGAAAGCAATAATGGGATCTACCTCAATCCCACGTCTTTCCCTGGATGAAATCGCATGGGACAAACCCGCGATTAGGATGCCCATTGATCAAAGTGTGGATTTGGTGACGGCATACATCAATGAACATAAAAGTTGGATTCTCGAAGGGTGTTACAGTGACATTATTGAGGCGACTTTGCCTTATTGTGAAGAACTCATATTCCTGAATCCCGGAATAGATGTTTGTGTCAAGCATTGCCATATGCGCCCTTGGGAACCAGAAAAATTTAAATCCTCAGAACAACAAGATGCCAACCTCCAAAACTTGATTAATTGGGTGAAGGAATATGAAACCCGAGATGATGAATATGGACTAAAACGTCATCGACAACTTTTTGAGTCATTCGATGGAAATAAACGGGAATTTAATCACGCATCAGAATATGAAGTTTAATAAAAAGAAATGTAAAGTAATAACGACACTGGTTGGAATTGTTATTGTGCTTTCCCCAACATTCCAATCCAAATAGCTCGCCCTTATCCGTTTCTTTTTCCTATTCTCGGCGGCTATGAATATTGAACTCATCACCGTCGGGCCCTTCGAAGTCAACTGCGCCGTCGTCTGGGGCAAAGCCAAACAGGCACTCGTGATTGATCCCGGAACCGATGCGCCGCTGATCCAATCCTATCTCGACCCCAACGGCTTGACGGTTGCCGCCTATCTTCTCACCCACGGCCACGCCGACCACATCAACGCTCTCGCCGAACTCCACGCCGCCCGCCCCGCCCCCGTCTATCTCCACGCCGAAGACGAACGCTGGGCCTTCGGCCCGACCAACCAGATCCCGCCAACCTACCCCGTTCCACAAAAACCGGACACCGAAATCCTGCACCCTGAAGTTTCCGAACATTGGAAACTTTTGGATCCGTTTTTCCAAAGCGCTGAAATTATGGAAACGCCGGGGCATACTCCCGGTGGTGTCTGCTATTGGTTTAAGGAAGAAAACGTCTGCTTTACCGGCGACACCCTTTTCAAAGGCTCCTGCGGACGAACCGACCTGCCCGGTGGCGACGGACGCGTTCTCGCACAGTCGCTAAAAACCCTTGCCACCCTGCCACCTGAAACACGGATTATTTCGGGTCATGGTGAGGAAACAACCATTGCTCACGAACTCAAAACCAACTTCTTTCTCCAGTCGGCTTGAACTCAAAAAGTATCTGGAAACCTCATCATCACCCCATCCATTTAAATGTACGGGGTCATGGTTTTTATAATTAATTTATAACAAGCAACTTATAGAAATTTTCAGCGACATAATCCCACACCTTTAAAGGTGTGGGAATATCGGGAATCCATTAACAGACAACGGGTTAAAAGAAACAGGTCAGCAGATTCTGGGAAGCGGATCGGACGTAAGAACGCCGAGGGTTCGGAGCGTATCCATTGTAGTGTTGAGAACCACTTTTCCCGCATGTGCCTCGGTCACTTCGCCGATCACGGCGGCATCTCCACCGAGAAGGGAAAGGGCTTTTTCGGCATTGCCCGCGTCAACGACCATCAGTACCTTGCCTTCGTTTGCGCTATAGAGCGGATCGAGACCGAGCAGTTCCTCCAGCCCGCGGACGGGCTCCGAAAACGGAAGGGCGTCCTCTTGAAGAAGGAGGCCCCACTCGCGGCCCTCCGCCAGCTCATTGAGCGCGGTGGCCACGCCGCCGCGCGTCGGGTCGCGCATCCATTTGACGCCCACCTCAGCGGTCACATTTTCAATCAGCCCGTTAAGCGGTGCGCAGTCGCTCTTTAACTCGAGTTCAAGTTCGAAGCCTTTGCGAAGTGTCAAAAGGGTCATGCCATGGTCGCCAATGGTGCCGCTGACCAAAATCTTATCGCCCGGTTGAATGGATTCCGGTAAACACTCCGCAGTGAGTACACCAACGCCGGAGGTGTTGATATATATTCCATCGCCCTTGCCGTATTCGACCACCTTGGTGTCACCACAGACAATTTGAACCCCCGCCACCTCGGCGGTTCGCGCAATGGACTGGACAATTTTTTTCAATGCGTGGATAGGCAACCCCGCCTCGAGGATTACGCCGAGCGAAAGCCAAAGCGGTTTTGCTCCCATCACCGCCAGATCATTGACGGTTCCAGCGATGCAGAGTGTTCCAATGTCACCACCAGGAAATTCCAGCGGACTGACAACATACGAGTCGGTCGTGTAAACCAGCTTGCCCTCCGGGAAATCGAGTACGGCGCTGTCGTCGAGCGACGAGGGCCCCGCCTCGCCGAGATATTTACAAAACAGGTCGCGCACCAACTCCTGTGTGAGTCGTCCTCCCGACCCGTGGCCGAGGATGATTTTATCGTTTACCATATCGTTTCAACTCCGGGATAAGTCGGGATAATGCGGTCTTTGGTAACCAGTTTCATTCCGTACAGTTTGGCGGTTGCAACCAGAATCCGGTCAAACGGATCAGGATGAATCCGTTCCAATTGGGTGGATGCCCACGCAATCTCGTGATGAACGGAAATCTCCTGCAATCCGTGCTGCCGCAGCGCGGTTTCAATAAATGTTTCGGGGTTCCCTTTAAGCTCGATCCGTTTTCGATTGTGCAACAGCCCGATCTCAAGTGCGGAAATCGAAGAAATGTAAAGACGGTCGCTGTGTTCACGCAAAGCCAGTTTCACGCGCGAACTCAGCTGCGTCAGATCAGTGGCCAGCCAAACCAACGCATGCGTATCAAGCAACAACATCAGCGATACTCCGAAGGCCACATTTCTTCGGTCGCCGGAGCACACGGATCGCAAAGGTATTTGGCTTTCCCGACAAGATCCGGGTGTTGCTTCAGCGGATCGCGTTTGGGCATTTTTCGATGCATTACAATGTCGGCGACCGGCTTGCCGTTTTTGCAAATAGTGTAGGCCTCGCCGGTTTCCTGAACCTGCGCAATGATCTTCGACAGGTTGGTTTTTGTTTCGTAAATATTGCTCTGTTTTTTCTTCATAATCGCCCCCTGCAACCAGAAGTGTTGCAAAGTTGGTCAAGTTGGTCAATCATACAGATAGGCCGCATTACAGGCTCCTTCGGCGCTAACCATGCAAGATCCGACGGGCGAGTCGGGATTACAGACCGTCCGGAATAATGGGCACGCCTCCGGCTCGATCACTCCGCAAAGAACTTCGCCGCAAGCACACCCTTCCGGCTCATGGCTATCGGTTTTTATTTCAAACCGTTTATCGGCGTCAAAAGCCGCGTATTTGTCGCGGATGGCAAAGCCCGCTTCGGGGAGTACGCCGAGACCGCGCAACTCATCGTCGATCGGCACAAGAACCTCGTCCATCAGCGCCTGTGCCTTCGGATTTCCAAGGCGTGGAACTGCGCGGGTGTATGCATTGGCGTTTTCATGGGTTCCGACGGCAAACTGCTCCACCAGATTCAGGATCGCGGCCAGCAGATCGAGTGGTTCAAATCCGCCGACAGCCATCGGGACGTTGTATTTCTTGCAAAGCGGGGCATAGGGCTCCGTGCCGATCACCGCCGTCACATGACCGGGTGTGATGAATCCGTTCACCTCAAGCCGTGGCGACTGGAGCACCGCACTGAGCACCGGCGGAACACGCTTGCCCGAGAGAAGCACGGAAAAGTTGGTCAGCCCCTTTTGGACGGCCTGCACAATCGGCAGAACGACTGGAGGCATCGTGGTTTCAAACCCGATTCCGAGAAACACCGTTTCCTGATCCGACGACGCGGCGGCGGCCATCGCATGGAATGGCGAATAGACCGCGCGGATATCGCCGCCTTCGGCCGCCGCACGCTCCAGCGACATCGCGGTGCCCGGCACACGCATAAGATCTCCAAACGTGTATACGGTGCACCCGTGATCGAGAGCCAACGAAACGGCTTTGTCGATATAGCGGATCGGGGTGACACAGACGGGACAGCCGGGACCGGAGATCAGCCGCAGGTTTTTCGGGAGCAGTTCGCGCAGACGATATTTATAAATGGTGTGGGTCTGTCCGCCGCAAACCTCCATCACCGTAAACTGTCTGCGGATGGGGTCAGCAGGCAACGCCCTGTGAATTGCGCCGACCAGTTTTTTCGCCAGTTCCGGATTTCTAAAATCTTGAAGTCTCATAACAAAACCCCGCATTCATACTTCCTCTTTCACATTTCATATTTCTGAAGGTCATCCCCCCTGGATATCAGCCCAGATGGCGAGTGTTTCGAGCGCCTCGGCTTCATCGAGTTTTTGAATGGCCATCCCGGCGTGGACGAGAACGTACTCGCCGACCTGAGGATTTTCAATTACCGCCGTGGAGAACTGTACGCGAACCCCCAACTGGGCCCCTAAAGCCTGCTCGTCAGCCTGTATTTCTTCGATCTGAATGGGTATCGCTAAGCACATTTTCCTGTTTTCCCCTTTAAAAATGCCATTTTTAGATGTCTTTCAATTTGCTACCCCTCTGCGGGTATATTATTTACAAAAAACCGCTTTACAGTCAGCAGAATCTAAGTAATGTCCGCCGCCCTTTTACTTAGGAACAAATCTCGGGGGAGATTAGCACAGGAGAGATGATCATGAGAATGACGCTTTTTATCTTTGTATCAGTGATCGCCATCGCCGCACTTCAGGCAGAGGCCGGACATCTGAGCGAAACGGATCGACAGATCGTCGCTTCGTGCATGGTGCTGGAAGCCGGCTGTGACGGTGTCGAGGGGATGCAGGCGGTGCTCAATGTCATTTTGACCCGCGCCAAAGGATACCTGCATCAGCTCGTTCCGCAGACCATCAAGCGCGGAGCGTTCTCCTGCATGTCCAGCGTCTGGCATCAACCGACACCCGACTACAGTCCACTCATCAACCGAGCACGAAATCAGGGACAGGTCTACGCCGACGCGACCCGACTGATTGGCATTATGGAACAGGGATTGTTGTGGGACAACACCTACGGAGCCACCCATTACCATGCCACGGCCATCCGCCCCTACTGGGTCAGTGACATGAGTTACATCACCACCATCGGCGGACACCACTTCTACACGGAAAACGCCCGCAGCTACGCTTCGCTGTAGAACCGCAGAACACCGAACAAGGAATTTCGAACTCCGAAGTTAAAGATTCTTTTCCTTCAACATTCTGCGGTTCCTTGTTCGATATTTGATATTCCAAAGGCCGCCTGACCCAGAGCAACAGCGCTGTCATTGGGGTACGACGAGAAAAACATCCGTCTTTGATCAAAGGCCGGGTGTTTTTTTATGCCTTCGACTAGAAAACGATTTTGAAAAACTCCTCCGCTGAAAACGACGGGCAAGTTTGTAGGTAAGGCTTGAATACAGGCGAAGATAATTTCTGCAACGGTATTGTGAAATCTTGCTGCGAGAGCTTCCCGTGATATTGGATATTGGATATTGGATATTGGGTGTTGGATATTGAACATTTCCCTGAACATGGGCCGCCAGTCGATTTGACCTTGTTCGATTTTAAACGAAAAATATCCTTTTTCGGTTAAATCGGCCATTGCTTCAAGTCGCATCGGGCCTTCGCCGTCGAATGTCGGCAGCTCGCACGCACCGAGCAGCACAGAGGCCGCATCGAACAACCGCCCCATACTCGACGTCATCGGGCAGTTGATGCCGGATTCGAGGATTTTTAACGTAGACGAGGCTTCCAGTCTCGTCATAAAGAGGCTGGAAGCCTCTTCCACGTTGGAAAGAATGGAAACCAGCGTGCGTTTCGGCTCCTTGACCGCTTTTTCGCCACCGGGTAGCGCGAAGGGTTTGAGATAAAACTTCCGCTCAAAGCTCCGCGAGTCGAACTCGAGGATTTCTCCGCCCCAGATGGTTCCGTCGGAGCCGTAGCCGGTGCCGTCGAACGCGATGCCGATGGCGCGGCCTTCGATGCCATGCTCGACCGCCGCCGCGATGCAGTGGGCGTGGTGATGCTGTACTGCGGCCTCTGGGGACGCGAACTCTTCCGCAATGCGCGTTGAGAAATAGTCGGGGTGCAGATCGTGAACGATCAGCTCCGGTTTCAGATCGTAGCAGTCCAAATGACGCCGGATGCTCGTTTTAAGAATCTCCTGCGTCTCGGGGTTTTCGAGGTCTCCTATATAAGGAGAGAGCGTAATCCATCCATCGTGCGCCACCGCGAAGGTATTCTTCATATCGGCGCCGATTCCAAGCACACAAGGTAGGGACGGCTCGCCGAGCCGTCCGCGGCGCGTTCGGCGAACGCGCCCTACCGGAAACGAAACGGGAGCCATGCCGCGGCCGGGGCGCAGGACAATGGTCTGCCCGCTATAGACCGCGCAGACGGAGTCGTCGCAGCGATTAACGATGTCGCGGTCGTGCAGCAGGAATTCATCGGCCAGTCCGGAGAGCTTTTGAAGCGCGTCCTCGTTGGTGTGGATCATCGGCTCGGAGGAATAGTTGGCACTGGTCATCACCAGCGGGCGTTTGAGCAGATCGAACAAAATCAGATGCATCGGCGTGTACGGAAGCATGACGCCAAGGGTATTGAGGTTGGGTGCAATCGCTTCACGGGTGGCAAAATTGACCTTAAGGCGCAGAATCACGATGGGCCGCTCGCGGGAGGTCAGAAGTTTCTCTTCGGCTTCGGACAGCTCACAGGTTTCTCTGACCCAGTCGAGATCCGGCACCATCAGTGCAAACGGCTTGTTTTCGCGCGCTTTGCGCCTGCGCAGCTCGGCGACGGCGTCCGCGTTGAGCGCGTCGCAAACCAGATGAAATCCGCCGATGCCTTTGACGGCGACAATCTTTCCGGCATGGATTGCCTCAACCCACTGCTCTTCCCATGTGGACGCGGCATCCTGCCGCGTTATAAAGCGGCTGGAAGCCGCTTCCACATTATTACAAAACCGCAGCTGCGGGCCACAGACAGGACAGGCGACGGGCTGGGCGTGGTAGCGGCGATTAGCGGGGTCGGCGTATTCGCGCGCGCAGTCGGCACACAGCTCAAACCCGGCCATGCTGGTATTCGGGCGGTCGTAGGGCAGGCCTTTAATGATGGAGTAGCGCGGGCCGCAGTGGACGCAGTTGATGAAAGGGTAGCGGTAACGGCGGTCCGATTCGTCGAACAGCTCGCGCTGACAATCCCCGCACACCGACACATCTGGGGAGATCTGAACGGCCTTTTCTGTACCGCCCTCACTTTCCAGTATTTGAAAACTTTCCGCCGGATTTTTCCACTCATTGGAAACCGTAACGCTCACCCCTGTGATTTTGGAAAGCGGCGGCGGGTTGCTTTTCAGCTCCTTGAGAAAACGGTCGGCAGTGCCCCCTTCTATTCTTATATAGACCCCGTTGGAATCGTTTCGGACGAAACCCTTGAGCCCGAGAGAGGTCGCCAGCTTCCAAACGTACGGGCGAAATCCAACCCCCTGCACAACTCCTTTAATCTGGATAATGGTCGCCATAAGCCAGGAATCATATCAGTTTTTATCCGCTACTCTTCACTAATTTTCACTAATCCAACCCAGCTCATATTAACCACACCTTATAAGGTGTGGTTAAACAGCGCACAACTAGAAAATAGACAACGGCTATGGAAGGGGGTTTTTGACCGGAACCTCTTGGGCGACCCCCTCAGCGGCAGGTCGGCTCGTGAGAAGTAGTGGATTACTCTCCGGCCTGTTTATCCATCGGAAATCCGGCAGTGGCGCGAGCAGTGAAGGTCCGATTGGTGGAATGGAGAATGAAGAAGGCTTTAAACTCCGGATGCTTTTCCAACCATTGGAAACTCTTCTGTGAGCCCATCACAAAGAGTGCGGTAGCGGTGGCATCGGCGTCCATACAGGAATCCGCCAGCACACTCACCGAAGCGATATCCGATTCGGAGGGCCTTCCCGTATGTGGATCCATGATGTGAGAGTAGTATGTGCCATCCGTACGCAGACGAAAATTACGGTAGTCGCCAGAGGTGGCCATTGCCCCGCCCTGAAGCTTCACTGTCTGGAAAACCTGCGACTCCCATGCGGCATGAACCTGCGGTGATTCGATCCCGACCCGCCACGGTTTTCCGCTGGGGTTGAGACCGGAAACGACGATTTCTCCGCCGATCTCCACCAAAAAACTGTCCAGCCCAGAAGAGCGGATCACCTCGGCCACCACATCCGCGCCGACGCCTTTAGCGATAGCCGAAAGGTCGAGTTGAACCGCCGGATGCGCTTTAACGAGTGAGCCGTCTATGAGCCCTACGTTCTGCCATCCGACCGACTCCATTATTTCCTCAAGCATCTTTGTAGAGAAAGGGTCGCCTTCGGCTCCCGGCCCGAAGCCCCAGTAGTCAACCAGCGGCTTCACCGTTGGGTCAAATGCGCCACCCGTCGATTCGCTGATCTCCAGCGCGCGCCGCATCACCCCGAAAAATTCCGGCGAAACGGGGAAAGGCACGCTGGACTCTAACGCATTAAATATTGAAATCTCGGTGTCGGACTGCCAGGTCGACATGTGTCGATTCACTTTTTCGAGTGCAGCATCAATCTGTTCACGCAACGTGCTTAACTCGTTTTTTGGAACAGAGCCGGATAGTGTAATGTGGCACAGCGTCCCCATGGTTGGTTGCTCCCACGACGGGTTTGAAACCGTCTGCCGCGTGAGTAAAACAATCAGCACCATCGCGGCAATCACCACCACAACCCACCGAACCCCTCTCTGAACTTTCATATGGTCACCGTAAAACAAAAGGGTCAAGGTTGTTACATGAGACGAGGTGTCGTGAGGCTACATGCCGTACATCTCGATGACTTCCTTCTTGGTCTTTCCGAGGATGTCATATTTTTCGCCAACGGTCTTGAAGGCCGCAAGGGCTTTGTCGAGGTGGTGGATTTCGTGCCCGGCCGAGATCTGCGTCCGGATCCGGGCCTTGCCGTTGGGCACCACGGGGAAGCAGAAGCCAATGGCGTAGATGCCTTCGTCGTAGAGATCCTTGGAAAAGTCCTGAGCAAGTTTTGCGTTAAAGAGCATGACGGGGACGATCGGCGTGTCGCCCTCTTGCAGGATAAAGCCGGCATCGAGCAGCCCTTTTCTCCAATATTCGGTATTGGCTTCGAGCTTATCGCGCCGCTCGGTGTTGGCGGAAAGGGTGTCGATCACCTTTAAAACACCTGCCACGATGACCGGTGCCATGGTGTTGGAGAAAAGGTAGGGACGGGCCTTTTGGCGGCACATTTCCACAATCTCCTTCCGACCGGAGACACAGCCGCCGGAGGCGCCGCCGAGGGCTTTTCCGAAGGTGGTGGTGATGATGTCGATCTTGCCAAACACGCCGCATTTTTCATGGGTTCCGCGGCCGGTCTTGCCGATGAAGCCGGTGGAGTGCGAATCGTCGACAAAAAGCATGGCGTCATATTTTTCGCAAAGGGCCACCATTTCGTCGAGCTTGGCGGTGTCGCCGTCCATGCTGAAGACACCGTCGGTGATGACGACCTTGAGCCGCTTATCGGCGTGGAGGATCA
>JAUXCB010000034.1 GCA_030619095.1 Verrucomicrobiota bacterium
CTTTCGAAATTGAAGAGGAGAGAATGTAGAGCATTGAGCTCGCGAATCCACTCTATTTTATTCGAATCAGAAATAACCCTTCCGAAAAGAGTTCTTCCAAGGTTTGGAGATTCTGTTCTTTTCAGCGTATTCTGCGGGTTGTGGATGCACTTTTTCAGCTTGTTTCAGACTATCAACCGACCGGCGACCAGCCACAAGCGATTGAGGCGCTTTGCCGTGGACTGGATTCCAGCCAGCGCTTTCAAACATTGGAAGGGGTTACCGGCTCCGGTAAGACGTTCACGATTGCCAACGTTATTGCGAGGCAGGGGCGCCCCACGCTGGTGATGTCCCATAATAAAACCCTCGCGGCCCAGCTCTATGCCGAGCTGAAGAATTTTTTTCCGAACAATGCGGTTGAATTCTTTATCAGCTACTACGACTACTACCAGCCGGAAGCCTACATTCCGCAGACAGACACCTTCATTGAGAAGGATGCCTCCATCAACTCCGAGATTGAGCGCCTTCGGCTGGCGGCGACCGACAGCCTGCTCAGCCGTGACGATGTGATCATTGTCGCTTCTGTTTCCTGTATCTACGGCCTCGGTTCGCCGGAGGATTACCGTGAAATGGTTTTTTCCGCAACCACTGGCGAAGAGTGCGGGCGCGATGTGATGCTCGAAAAGCTGGTGGCCATTCAGTATGAGCGAAACGACTATGAGCCATCGCCCGGCACCTTTCGTGTACGCGGCGATACCGTCGACATTTTCCCCTCCTATGCCACATACGGGATTCGGATTCAATTTTTTGGGGCGGAGATTGATTCTATCCGCCGAATTGATGCACGGACATCCGGGGCGGAAGAGACTCTTGAGCGGATCACAATTTCGCCGGCAAAGCACTTTGTGATGCCTGTTGAAAAACTCGAACCTGCCATTATTCGTATTGAGGCGGAGCTCGAGGAGCGGGTGCGGTGGCTTGAGGCCCGCGACAAGCTGATCGAAGCCCAGCGCATTCGGATGCGGACGACCTATGACATTGAGATGATGCGCGAAATTGGCTATTGCGGCGGTATTGAAAACTATTCCCGCCATCTTGGTGCGCGAGCGGCGGGCGAGCGGCCCGCTTGTCTGATGGATTATTTCCCAAAAAACTTCCTGACCATCGTCGATGAATCGCACGTTACGCTTCCGCAGGTGCGCGGCATGTTCAATGGCGACCAAGCACGCAAAGGCACGTTGGTGGAGCATGGCTTTCGTCTTCCCTCCGCGCTCGACAATCGACCGCTCGAATTTAATGAATTCCTCGAGATCACCGACTCGATGATCTTCACCACCGCAACGCCCGGGCCATTTGAAGTTCAGAAAGCCGGCCGGCCCATTGAGCAGATTATTCGTCCAACCGGCATTGTTGATCCCCCGGTCGATGTCCGTCCGCTTCAGGGGCAGATCGACGATGTGATGGAGGAAATCCGCGCCCGCGCCGAGCGCGGCGAACGGACGCTGGTCACCACGCTGACCAAACGTACATCCGAAGACCTGACCGATTACCTCAAAAAGGTCGGCTTGCGGGTGGAGTATCTCCACTCAGATGTGTCCGCATTGGATCGGGTTGACATTTTGCGCGGATTGCGTAAAGCGGAATTCGATTGTTTGATTGGGATCAATCTGCTCCGGGAAGGGCTCGACCTGCCGGAGGTATCACTGGTTGCCATTCTCGATGCGGATAAGGAGGGCTTTTTGCGCTCGGAAACCGCACTGGTGCAGACGGCAGGCCGCGCCGCGCGCCACGTGGACGGCAAGGTGATCATGTATGCCGATAAAATGACCGGGTCCATGCAACGGATGATTGACGTGACGAACCACCGGCGCGAAAAGCAGGTCGCTTATAACAAGGAACACGGGGTGGTTCCGCAGTCCATCCAGAAGGAGATTTCCGAAAGCCTGAAGCGGGGTGCTGAAGAGGTAGAGGAGATGGTGGTGCGCGAAACCGGAGAGAGCTACAACGTGAATCAGGTTATTCACGAAATCGAGCAGGAGATGGTCGAAGCGGCTGAAAAGCTGGAGTTTGAGCGCGCCGCGCTTCTTCGCGATGAGTTATATGAGCTGAAATCATCCATTGAACCGAACCCAGCGCCCGAAAAACGGAAAATGCTTTATAAAGGGCGGAAAATGAGAGGGCGTACGTCGGGATGTTGAAGAGGCGGAATGATTGGAGTGCTGGAAAATAAAAGAGTCCAACACTCCTTAAGTGTCCATGAATCCATTCTCTTATTTCTCGCCTGCAATGACCTCGGAGATATTGAGCGCGTGGTCTTTCATTCGGCGGTAGTTGTTGAGCATATCGGTGAAAACCAAACTGCTCAATGGCGAGGTTTTTCTTTCGGACAATCGCTGGAGATGCCGGCTGCGGTATTCTTTCATCAAACGGGTGATGAGTTCGCTGTCCGATTGAGCCTTGTCAAGAATGTCGGGGTTCTCCTCTTGTTCGGCCTGGTTGACCATCACGACATATTGGGTCACCTTGCTGTGCAGGACAGCGAGCTCCTCGCGACCTTCTTTTGGGATGGTTAGTTGGTTTGCCCGCAGTTTTACATGGCCCTTGAGAACGTTTACAAGATAGTCGCTGAGGCTTTACTCGTCGGCCATGCGCATCTGACGGCGTGCTTCCTCCATGACATCATGCGGAACTTGCCCGGTGATCATGTTGCTGAGGAAGACCACGATTTCCTTCTGCACGTTGTCCAGAATGTTCTCATAGTGGAAGATCTTGTTCTCCAGCCCATCGAGTTGCTCGTCGCTGGCGAGGACTTCGCCCAGCCAACTCCCCATTTTTTCGACGCTCTCCGCCATGAACAGAATCTGCTTTTTCGACTGCACAATGCCCAATGTCGGCGTGTCGAGCATACGGATGTCGAAGTAGGTGAGACGATTGATTTCCTCGATTTTCTTTTCGGGGACGATCTTTTCAACCAATCGCGCCAATGGGTGCATTAAAGGAAGGAAGATCAGGGCGTTGATCACGTTGAATCCTGTATGCACCAGAGCAATTTTTGCCGTGGAGAGATCTTTCATTTTCGGGTTTTGGACCATGAAATCTTGGATATGACCAAAGACCCAGTTGATTCCATCGAGATAAATAAAGAAGAAAGGAATCAGCCAGAGAGTGCCGACGACATTAAAGATAACGTGTGCGTAGGCCGCTCGTTTGGCATTGGTGGAGGTGCCGATGGAGGCGAGGAAGGCGGTGACGGTGGTGCCGATGTTCAGTCCGAGCACGAGTGCCGCTGCCGTGTCGAACCCGATGATTCCGGTTTGCACCAAGGTGATCGTGATGCCGATGGTCGCAGAGGAGGATTGCACAATCATGGTGGCAAGGCAGCCGAAGAAGGCACATTTTAGCACGCCGAGGTAGGTGGTTCCGTTCATGACTGTGAAGGCTTGCGTAAGGTATTCCTTCACCTCGGGGGTTTCGAACGCTTCTCCCATGGTGGTGAGCCCGAAGAACACCATGCCCAGCCCCAGTAAGGCCATGGCGATGTAGCGTACGCGTTCGCGTTTTGAAAAGAGGAAGAAGAACGCAGCTACACCGAGCATCGGCAGGCCGAACTTGCTGATTTTGAGCGCAATGATCCATGCGGTGATGGTGGTGCCGATATTGGCACCGAGGATGACCCCGATGGACTGCATGAGCGTCATAAATCCACTGTTCACAAAGCCGACGACCATCACGGTAGTCACGGAGCTTGATTGCACGATTCCGGTGATGAGCGTTCCCATGGCACAGGCCATGATACGGTTGTCCGTCACTGCGCTGATCATTTTACGCAATCGGTTTCCGGCAACGGCCTGCATGCCTTCGGACATATGTTTCATGCCTAATAGAAAAATACCCAGTCCGCCGATGACTTTGAATAGAATGGGAAGAAGAAGATCTGTGCTCATGGTGGAATTCCTTGGCTTTCGTTAGTCTAAATAAGGAGGGCACTGTATATTTCAGAAGGGCATTAGTCAAATTTTAGCACGGCTCTAATCGAACTCTAACAATGCCCCGATAGATTGTTCGAAGTTTCAAGCGGAAGGCAGGTTTTAAGAGTTTTTCCGACCAATAGATAAATGGAGAAAAAGAAACTTTCCAGCAGTAAATATGAAAGCATCCATGACTTCTACCTCGGTCTGAACTATTTTCTCTATGGTCATAAATTGAAATGGCAGACGGGCGTTGAGTATAACCTCGCGCAAAATGATGCGCCGGGGGATGACTATAATGGATGGGGCATCACCTCCGGCATTCGCCTCAGCTGGTAATCCAACCGGATCATTCATTACAACATCATGTAAGGTCGGCCTTCGAAATTTTCGGCGACCGGTTTTATTGGAGCTTTTCAGCTGCCTCGAAATCTCGTAGTTTGCTTGTTTGTTGAGAGAAAAACAGTCAAGTATAGCTTGTGAAAAACGAAAAACCACCCTGCCATTTTTTGTTCCGGGTTCTGTATTGGGTGCTGGGTGTCAGCCTGGTCATACTGATCGTAACGGGGGTCGGACTGCACGCCGTCGCACGACCGGGGTGGCCGCTACTTGGGCGGGTTTCGGCAAAAACGATTGAAAGCCTTGTGCTGACCGCTGAAAAAACAAAACGATCTCCAGAGAGTGTCGAAGCCCTTCGTACGCTGGATTGGGCGGTTTCGATGCCACGTAAAATAGATCTCAATAACGGAGTCGGTTTCAGTAACGGAGCCACCACTCTAGACCTCCGTGCGATATATGACGACCACTTCCTCTACGTGCGCGCTCAGTGGGTTGACCCGGGCGACAGCATCCCGTTCTGTGTCTCCGCATTTGACCACGCCGCGAAACGCCACGCCTATCACCTGGCCGTCTATACGCTTTATCTGAAACCGCCCGCCGAATAGTTCTCAAAATGTTTCGATCTGCCTGTGGAGCTCACGTGTGGGCGACAGTGAATCGAATTGGCCGAGCGACCCGTTTTTGTTTATTGTTTCCTGCCATGAGAAAACAACCTCCAGAGCCGGATGTGTGGAAATATGATCTCGCTGACGGTTGGGAAGCACTCGCCGGAAAGACCGAGGCCGACAACGACCGGCTCAGCCTCAAAACCGCACGGGCAAACGATCTCTGGTTCCATGTACACGGCTTGCCTGGCAGTCATCTCATCCTGCGCGGGCCGGACGGGGAGAAGGCAGGCCCCGCCGTCATCAAGGCCGCCGCCGCGATTGCCGCCTGGCACAGCAAAGCACGCAACGCGGGGGTCGTTCCCGTCTCCTGCACCGAAGCCCAACACGTTTCCAAGCCGCGCGGCGCCAAACCCGGCACCGTTCACATCAAGCGCGAAAAAACCATCAAGGTTCGCCCCGCACTCCCTGCGTAAATCCTCGCAGCCTTCTAATAAAGCCCTAATGCTTTTCTAACGGAGGATCTTCATAAGCCTTCGCGGAATATTTCATGGACGCACACCCGGATGACTTCGTCTGTCCAATCGTTGTGAATGCATACGAAAGAAACGGGTGAAGGCAATCCTGCTACTTGGACTTTCACTTCAAATGCGCAACGTGGTTCAGCGCCTTTAGGGAGGGAATGTCGTATGGTTTCCATGATAGGAAGGCGAGAGAGTATGGCCATTCCGTACTCACCGTTCTGATAATCCATAAATCTGCCAAACCTGTGCTGCATTCCAGTTAATCGGCCAAGTTCTGCGGCAATATCTTGATTTCCGCTTCGTTTGCAGTTCTTGTCCACTTCCTGTAGTGCTACCAAGTCGGGTTTCAGTGCGGAGATCACTTTTGCGATTCGTTTGAGATCAACCCGTCTGTCCAATCCTTCGCCATGTCGAATGTTGTAGGACACAATCCTGATGGATTGCAGTCTGTCCTGGCCATTTGCTTGCATGATATGACTACCCAAAAGGCTTGCTACTCCTAACATGATAAAGATGCGACTCATTTGCTTTCCTTGTATCCAGACCTTATGGCTGAAGTTGGTGGTGCCACGGCCTTTTCCTTTTTAAAATAGGCGGCGTGCCCCATGGGATGGTCTCGTGGGCTGCTCCGGAGAACCGGAGCCTATCCAACATTGTATTAAGCAATGCAATATAAACCAAAGGACACGCCATGAAAAAAGTATACATCGGGATCGATGCTCACAAAGACTCAAATGTTGTTGCCTTAAAGGAAAAGCAGAAAAGAGAAAAGGGGTCCAATAAAGGCACTTACTTAAGCGGCTTAAGGAAGTGCCATTCCGGACCCTTTGCTCATTTAGTGGGCTGAAAACAGAAGTTAGCCCAGTATGTCATCGATGCTGTTAAGGCCATACACCGGGGGAATACCGGACATGAATTCCGTGGTCAGGCTTTCGCTGTCCAATAACAATTTATTCCCCTCGATGATCTTCTCATTACGCAACTGCTGGGCCCAGTCGATGATGCTGTCAATGGTTGGAACGTCCAGAGTTAGTTGGTCGGCAATCCATTTTGCGATGCACAGGCCATAATGAATATCGTCTGTAAAGAAGCGGTGGTCCTTGTCTATGACCCATTCGCCGCTTTCTAATTGAATGGTGGGTGGTTTGATGGCTCCCAACGTCAGCGAAGTCGTGAATGACTCCCGAATGTCGGTGTTTTTCGACTGGTGTGAGAGTCGCTCCAGACTCAGATAATCAAGCATATATTGAAAATCCTGCTGAGGATATTTTGCCTTGATGGCCTCTCGAATTTTAGAGTAATCCACGTCTAATTCCTGTAGAAGGTCGGCTGATTTTTGGTCATAGTCGCGGTAAAAATAGGGGATATCTTCTTTGTGTTCCCATTTCCCATCGTATCTTAGAAACAAACCGTAGCAACGCGATGGATGGATGATTTGGTTGTCGACAGATAGAGTCAGTGACAAAAAATTAGCGGCCTGTCGGAAAGACCCTTTTTTCAGCCATCGCTCGCAAATATTCTTCAACAAAATGTCATTGAGCTCAGAGAAACGATTCGGCGGTGACACCGCCACGATATTGATCTCGTGACAACCATAGGTCACTCCCACCTTGCCATACTCAATGATCCGGCAAATCCACGGAATCAAACCGACGGAAAAGGTGGTGATATTGCTCAAATCAAATTTTTTCTTGATCTCATCGACCATCCAGTTAAATCCTGCCTGACCATAGATGGTCCCCACAAACACCTCTTTGTCTTTCGCAAGATGTGGTGCCAGGCCGTGCAGAGCGAAGCGGTATTTGCATACAGGCATGCACAAAATCACAAAACGTGCCTGTGGAATGACCTCAGCCGGATTATCACTGACTTTCGTCAGTGTACCACTAAACTCTTCCTGGATTTCCCCATGAATCGTGTGCAATTGAACATCGACCTTCTGGGACCATTCCTTTGGTTTCCGCGTGAGAAGGTTGACGGAAAAACCCGCTCCGGAAAGAAAAGGAATCAAAACATGCGCACTACTACCGCCACCGACAATCGTAACCTCTTTTTTTTCGTGTTCAGTCATGCTGCCTCTTTTTTGTTTACAATTTTAATAATGACAAAACCCTTCTTAGGACTATCTGTTAAGAGTTATTTCTTTCTTCATTCTTACAACTCCTCCTGCCACCTAACGGCGCGGGATGAGCCGCCTGTCGGTAGGATATAGCACGCTTGCGTGCGTAATCCGAGCTAAAGGCGTCGGCTCTATTGCTTGGATAGGTGGAGCGCTTGGCGCTCCCGCCGTAATCCAGCCAATTGCTTGAAAAAGGGGTCAAAAAAGGGGTCAAAAAGGTACCAGTCCGCCTAAATCGTTATTTTGCTTTTCGTCAACCCGATCCAGCCTCATCACCGTCCTAAAAACCATCACCGCCTGGATTCGTTAGGATTGATTGATCACTGCCCCCGTTAAATTTTTGAATAAGGCCAAAAATCAAACGGGCTACTGGTTCAAGCAGCCATTTCCTGTTCAATCTCGGCTACCTTTTTGAGAATTTCGTCCTTCTCTAATTCATTGCCGTGTTCTAGCAACCAGCGCAGGGCATCTTTCGGCGTTTCTTTCGGTTCCTCCCCTCCGGTCAGCATCTTTGGCATAGCGGTTTCCAATGCCGTTTTGAATACCGACTCGCTCAAATAATCTCTTCAGAAGATGAAACTTGTCATTGTAGGTGGCTGCCGCGTAACCGACCTCGTTCAGATGACGGAGCCAATGCTGGGCAATCCGCGGGGTGACCTGTCCGAGTGTTTGGACGGACGGGTGATTCTGTGACAAAAATTCGCGGAACTTCCGGAGCGTCCCGCACTGATTCTTTTCCCAGAGAGCCGTCCGCTTCCTCCGGCAGGGCAGGTTGAGCCAGACCTTTTCTATATCCTCTAAAAGAACCTGCTCAATTTCCTCGCCCACTTTAATCTCATAAAGCTCCTGCAGGTGTTGGGATGCTGTCTTCGATTTTTACATCGAGGTTTACGCAGCGTGATTTGCCGTTTGCCGAGAACTGGCCGTACCACCACTTAGATCGGACCGAACCGTCCTTCTTCCGTTGAATTTCCAGACTCATTTGCTTCTCCTTATCTGATGCTTCCATTTGCAACGCCCTCATACAAAGAGAGCGAATCAAACGGACCGTAGTTTCCGACGTAGTCGGGTCCGCATCAGGCAGAATAGGAAAAACAAAAAGACTCTTCGTCACTTTGAATGGGTCGGCAAAAAATAAAGAGGTTTTTTTGACGGGATAACAGGATGGACAGGATTTGAACCTCTCGGAACCCGACCCCTTTCTTGGAATCCGACACTTCGGATCGGGTCAGTTCATCAGAGGCCGTTTCCTCTCCTGCCGCATGAATTCGAAACAGTTTAACAGCTAATAAAGACGGGCTTTTTATTAGAGAACCATGATGATTAACCGGATGGCATTCCCCTTTATTATCCGCCCCGGCGGATCTGCCGAAGGCAGAAAAAGAAATCCTGATGATCCTGTTATCCGGTCTAGAATTCTTCATTGACCCACGCAAAGTAGCGAAGAGCCAAAAATAGTGACGAAGGATCGGTTCATTTTCACGCGCGAGCAAAGCGACGCATAATTTCCGAAGGAAATAACGAAGTGGTTCATCTCACGAATAAGAAGAGGTTTGATTCGCGTCCATGAACCATTCACTTCGTTCATTTTATTTTCTAACGAAAATTATTTATCGCTACGCTTTCAGCGTGATCTACTCCTCCAAAGGCGGTGTCGGTGCTGACGCTGATCAGTTATGAGACTTGTGGGTAATGGAAAGGTTCTGTGGGAGGAACAAGGCCGGGCTTGATTCCCGGCCTTGCCCTACTTGATTGTCGGGCAGTCCTGAGTTCAGAAGGAGGACAGTCCGGAGGCTTCCATGAGGCGGGCTTTGAGTTTGCGGCGGATGGATCGATCCTCGTAGGTTTCGTATCCGGTTGTATAGATCCGGTTGTCCGGGTTTTTCCACCATCTATCGAAAACTTCCCGGGCCCGCGTCATGGTCGCATGGCTGAGCGGCGCGGTGTACGCCAGATTGCACTCGGCATTGAAGTTATCCAGATTGCGGCGGGTGTAGTTGGCCGATCCCAGCAGCAGGGTGGCCGTTTTGGCGGGGTGTTCCACATACAGGGTTTTGACGTGGCACTGTTCGCCGTGCGTGTC
>JAUXCB010000098.1 GCA_030619095.1 Verrucomicrobiota bacterium
AAGAGGAGGATTCTCTCGAAGAGATTACACGCGATAATCTGAGCGTTCCTTCGGGTCATCGCGTGGCCTTTAAGGTGCTCGACCGGCAGGCCGGCCGGCGCGAAAGCTCCATTCTCGGCACGGCGATTGCCGATGAGGCCGTGCAGCATTTCCTCGAAATTTTCGCCGACGGAGCTCCCGCGCTCCATTCGCTGGAGCTGTCCGGACTCGCCGCCTTTTCCGCATTCTGGATGGGGGGCAGCCGCCTCGCACAGCAGGAGGCCGTCTGTTTGATCGAAAGCGGCGCCCGGTATACGTACATCGGGGTTTTTCATAAAAACAACTTGCTGTTAATCAATCGCTTTTCCGTGGGGTCGGAGACCCTCAGCCAGCAGGTGCAGCAGGATCTGGGTATTGATGCCGATGTGGCTTCTGCCGTCCTTGCCGGTGGTTCAGTTGATATCTCCGGATCCATTCGCACAGCACTCGGCTCCTTTCTGAAACAGCTCTCTATCTATCGCGAATTTGTTGAACGCCAGCAAAAGACCCGCTTGACCGGTCTCTATCTTTCTGGCGGACTGGCGGCCTCGCCAGATTGGCAGAGGGCCCTGTCTGACCTGCTCGGTTTGGAGCCGAAAGTCTGGAACCCCTTTGATCGGGTGATTGTGCCGGACGATGTAGACCTCACACGATTCAGCGGGCAGGAGAGCCGCTTTGCCGCCGCACTCGGTGCGGCACTGGCCGGACTGGAGGGCGGCTCATGAATCTGCAAGTCAACCTCCTGAAGAAAAGTGAACGACGCTATCAGGGAATCGTCAGCATGAAGGTGATCGTGATGGGGTCGGCTGCTGTTTTTGTCGGAATTCTTCTCCTTTTCTTCGTGCTGGCTGGGATTGCAAAAGTGACGGTATTGGCCAACCTGGAGCGGACGCGGCGGGAATGGATCCGGCAGGAGCCTCGGGCAGCCATCATTCGTATGCAGACCACAGCGGCATCGGCAAATCGACGAACCCTGGCCTCCCTCAACAAATGGTCGGAGCGCACCGGCGCACCGCTCTATCAAATTGTACGCGAACTTCAAGGGAGCGTGCCAGATCAGATCCAGCTTTCGAGAGTCTATGCGGGCATGACCGAGGCGGGCTCAAGCGGTCACCCGGAATGTGTGCTGCAACTCAGCGGCTGGGCGGTTGGGAAAGGCGGAGAGCTGCTGGCCGTCGAATTTAAACGCAATCTCAATAACACGAAACATCTAAAGAGTTTTTGTAATGAAGTCCGGCTGATTTCTTCCCGCCGGGAAAGCCCTGCGAGCTGGAGCTTTTCGCTCGAGGGAAAACGGATTATCGAGGAGACCCCGAGATGAATCTGAACTGGGAAGCCCTCACCAAAAAGCAGCAGAAGATCGCTATCGTCGTAACGATATTGGCCATATTACAGGTGGTTCTCCTTGGCTATTTCATGCTGAAAAATCCCGGGGAATCTGCGGGACATGCCCGCAAGGAACTGTATGAACTGCAACGCCAGCTATCCGATGCGAAAGACATTATCTTGCTCAAGACCCGCGTGGAGAAGGAACTTCAAAACAGTATAGAGAGCCTTGAAAAAATGGCGGTCTATGCCCCCTCTGTTTCCGATCGCTACGCATGGGCCTACGAATATGTCTCGCGCCGCTCCGCACAGGCGGGCGTGATGATCGACGGGTTGCAGGAGGAGATGTCTGTGGCTCCCACGACAGACGGCGGGGCAGAGGCCACACCCTATGAAGTGAGTATTTTAACGCGCTGTGGATATAATGAGTTGGTGCGCTTCCTATGGTATCTGGAGGCCGGGAACCCGTTGATTGTGGTTAAAGAACTGACCATTGACCGGTCGTCGGACGATTCAGAAACACATGGTGTGCGCATTGTTGTGCAATGGCCACCGTCTTTCAATATTGAGAAAGAGAATAAATAATCCGGCCTTTTTTTTGTTGAGGGTATGAAACTTGCTTATAAAAACTGGAAATGTATAAACTAGCCTATTTTTTACTGATATGGACGGCGGGAGTTTTCACGACCCTTTCTCCGGTACATGCACAGAGTCCCGAGTTGCCGCCATTTTCCGGCGAGGCGGGTCAACCCCCTTCCGCACAGTGGCACCCTGCAGCTGGAGCGCGCAATTTTCCGTCGGCTGAACCCCTGAAACCAATCAAAGCGGAATCGTTCCCTTATAGAGGACGCCTGCTTCGGGATCCGTTTTGGACGGTCGGCTATTACCCGCCGCAGTGGGGGGCGGAACTCAAACCCGAAAAACAGAAGATGTCCACATCCGAATGGCGGATTCCCACTTCCCAGATCGAGGTTAGCGGGGTCAGCCGTATGGGCGAGCGCGTGATGGCAATCGTCAATGGAGAGTTGAAAAAGGTCAACGATGTGGTTGAAATCTCCTATCTCGGAAAAACATTTCAGTGGAAAGTCGGCGAAATCCAGGAGGGCGGAAACGTCCGCTTGGATCGCCATCAGATCATCAATGAGTCATCGACGAACAGGAGTACCCCATGAAAAAGACAATCATTATCCTCACAATCATCTCGGCCAGCATTGCGCTTCTATTCGCGCAGACTCCGGCCGGGCCGGCCTCTGAGCAGCAAGACCCGTCGGCACCCGCCGTCATTACGTTGACAGAGCAGCTAGCGCCGGCTGTTGAAGCGGAAGCGGCGGCAGACGAAGGGATGGGTGCCGACGAAATCACCATTGCCGAGGAGATCGGAGAAGATGCCATGATCGAAGAGGGCCGCATTTCCCTGCGTCTGAAAGACGCCGAGCTGAAAGATGTGATTCGGATGTTCAGCGCGCTTTCCGACGCCAACATCATTGTGCCGGCGCTGGGAGGCGAAAAGGGTGCCGACGAGCGGAAGATCGATGTCAACCTCGAGAATGTGGAGTGGCAGCCCGCCCTCGAAGCCATTCTCGATACACAGGGGCTGGAACTGCATGAGAAAATTCCGGACTCAAAGGTTTATTCGATCCGCACGAAAACACCGGGCGCGCCCGAAGCAACCGAGCTGGAAATTTTCAAACTCAACTATGCCTCCGTCAATGCCGTATCGAATCTGGTGGGCAGCATGGTTGGTGCGGGCGGGTCTTTATCCGTCTTTCCCGAGCGCAATGTAGTGGTGGTACAGGCGGTCCCCAAAGCCTTGCAAAGTATCGCGTCGGTGATGGCCCAGATCGACCTGCCGCGCCAGCAGGTCTTCATCGAATCCAAATTTCTTGAACTCTCCGATACGGCCCAGCGCGATCTCGGTATCAGCTGGCAGGTTCTCGGCGGTTACGAGGTCGGGGTGAAAGGTATTGGCGGAACCTACGGCTACACCGACAGCAAAATGGACATCCTCGGCCTCGCCGGCGACACCGCCGATGATATTCCCGTTCCCGGTATCCCCGACGCAAAACTCACCACACTGGTTTCCGCAGCAGGTGTCAGCACGCTGGATGCCGCAACCGTTGCACGGACGCTGGGTGCCACACTCAGCGCAACGGACTTCAAGCTGATTTTAAGTGCGCTGGAGCAGGAGGACGGAGTCGAAATTGTTTCCAATCCGAAAATCATCGTGGCCAATGAAGAAGAGGCCACCATTCATATCGGGACGAGAGAGCCTAATATTCACATTACGACTCGGAGAGGAACCCAGGATAATCCCGGCGGAGACGTCAGTGTGGAGCTCGATAAAAATGAGCCCTATTTTGAAGACGGCGTGAAAGTGGTTGTAAAACCCACGATCAATACCTCCAGCAACATTATGGTCCGGATCACCCCGGAGATTACGACCTTCATCGGTCGCAAGGTGGTGAACCAGAACGGGCTCAAACTCGTCGATTACCCAATCAGTCGAACCAAAAAAATCAATACGGTATTCAGTCTCCAGAGCGGACAGACCGCAGCCATTGGCGGACTCACACAGGTCTCGGAGAGTACGAAGGAAAAAAAGATTCCTCTGCTGGGAAGCATTCCGTTCCTCGGACGCTTCTTCTCCTACGAACAGAAGGTTCGTGACCAGAACGAAACCATCATCTTTGTAACGGTCACCCTCGCCAATCCGTCTTCCATCGGCAAAGAGAGCGGATTGCCGGAGAACACGCGACTTGCCAGGCGCCACCAGATCCGTGAGGATGCGGATCTCCGCGTCGACAAGGCGGAAGTGGATCTTCTCCGCAGCAAAGAAAACTCCGCAATGAAAGAAGAGCTGAAGTGCCTGCGCGAAGCCAACCACAAGCTGATTGAAAAACAGAAAAAAAATGCCCCCGTTGAAAATATATTCGAAATGCTTGAGGAAGAGCCCGTTGCCGGCGACCTGGATGATGCCGATATGGCTGAAGTCGAAGCAGGTGTGGAAGAAATGTAACCACCCATGGCTGGATGGTTGAAAAGGCCCCTCTTTAGGAGGGGCGCCCCGCAGGCGGAGCGGGTTGAGCCAGACTGAATTTGATAATAAATAAGCCTCATCCGCAGAATCTGTGGGCAGTTTTTACGTTGCTGGGAAAAAGACACCCTTTTTATAACCCACCCCGGCCTCCCGCCTTCCGCCTTCTTTCCAATACGGCGAGACACGTCGCCCAGCTTCCGCCTTCTTCCATGCGGCGAGACAAGACGGCGCGGCAGGTCGGCCACCCCTCCAAGAAGGGGAACGAAGAAAGCTCGAATGATCCCCTCCATTGGAGGGGTGCCGGAACGGCGGGGTGGGTTCCCCTCCTTGGAGGGGTGCCGGAACGGCGGGGTGGGTTCCCCGTTTCCGACCGCTTTTCAAATTCGATAAAAACAGGCCTGTTTCCTATGTGGCAGAGCCCATGTCTACAGTGCTTGAATGCATGTTGACATGTGATTTAACCCACAGATTCGACGGAAGACCCCTTTTTTTATTGATCCTGCAAAGGAAATGATTTTGCCCTTAATGATTTTGTAAATCTATCATCCCGCATCTTGCATCCCGTATCCCGCATCCTGTAACCTCCCTTCCATGAATTTCTGGGACATCTACTGGTCAGCACTCGTTTTCATCCTTGGCTCCTGTCTTGGAAGTTTTCTCAACGTATGCATCTATCGAATCCCCGCTGAGAAATCAGTCGTTCATCCCCCCTCGGCCTGCCCGAAATGCGGCATGAGCATTAAGGGATACGACAACATTCCGATTCTCAGCTGGATCCTGCTCAAAGCCAAATGCCGAGGCTGCGGCACCAAAATCTCTGCGCGCTATCCGTTCGTCGAGGCACTCACCGGAATCCTCTTTCTTGCGCTCTGGCTGCTCTACGGGCCGACCTGGGTTACCGCCTGCTATGCACTCAGCACCTTCGGACTCATTTTTGGAACCTTCGTCGATCTCGACGAAATGTGGATTCCCGACCGCGTCACCCTCGGCGGGATGATCCTGTTTCCGATCCTCAGCTTTTTTGTTCCTGAGTTGCATGATGCGGCAACCCGCATGGACGGACTGATTGCCGGGCTGATCGGGCTCGCTGCCGGCTTTGGTCTTTTCTGGCTGATTGGTGTCTTGGGCAAACTTGCCTTCAAAAAAGATGCCATGGGCTTTGGCGATGTGAAGCTCATGGGCGGGTTGGGTGCGCTCCTCGGTTGGCAGTCCGTCCTGTTTATCCTTTTTGTTTCTGCGCTGGTTGGTTCTGTGGTCGGTATTAGCCTCTTAAAGTCGGGTAAAAAAGGGATGCAGAGTCAAATCCCCTACGGTCCGTATCTCGCCGTGGCCGCACTCTTCTGGATGCTCGGTGGCGACCGCCTGTGGGGTGCCTACATCGCCTCTATGGGTTTCTAAATCCCAATCGTGGAAACCTTGCAGGCCGCCCGCGAAGTTTCGGGGCGGCAGTATTATGTTTCAAAGCGACGCAGTCGCCTTCCACGCCGTTTTTTTCTTTTCCAGAGGAACGGAGGCATTGGCCGGGCTGGTCGAGGGCAGAGTGATTAAGCGTAAAGCAGGGGAGTGGGGTTCTTCTTCTGTAGGGCGCGGGCCTTGACCGCACCGCATTCCGAGGCTGTGGACTTCAGCCACAGCTGTTTGCAGTGTTGGCAGAACCAGTTTTTTGAACAGCGCGGCGG
>JAUXCB010000249.1 GCA_030619095.1 Verrucomicrobiota bacterium
CCCCTGCCAAAAAGAAGGCTGTTTCCAAGAAAGCCCCTGCCAAAAAGAAGGCTGTTTCCAAGAAAGCTCCCGCTAAAAAGGGTGTCGCTAAAAAATCCCCTGCCAAAAAGAAGGCCGTTTCCAAGAAAACCCCCGCCAAAAAGGGTGTCGCAAAGAAAGCCCCCGCCAAAAAGGCGTCGGCCAAGAAAAAAGTTGTGGTGAAGCGGGCGCCTCTTAAACGGGCTGTTCTGAAAAAATCGCCAGCCAAAAAGGTTCGGCGTGTCCCCGTTGAGACCATCGAGGCAAAAAAAATCAAGCCGCGCAAGGTGTTCAAAGCCAAAGAGATTCGTGAATTCAAAGATCTTTTATTGAGCCTTCGTGAGCGCGTCTCCGGCGAATACAGCTCTCTTTCGCGCGACAATATGGCCGCCAATCAGCGCGACCCGTCGCTCTCCGACCAGGGCACGGACACCTTTGATCGGGAAATGGAGCTCAATATGATGGGCTCCGAGCAGGAGGTCATTTCTGAAATTGATGCCGCTTTGCGCCGCATCGAAAAAGGAACCTACGGGATTTGTGAACTGACCGAAGAGGACATTCCCAAAGCGCGCCTGATGGCACTCCCCTATGTGCGGTACACCGTTCATGCTCAGTCCGAGCTCGAACGCGGCCGGGTCCGCTTCCGCCCTTTCGGCGGAACGATGCGCAACTGGTAAGGCATCAAGGAGGAATCGCGATGTTAGCACTCGCTCTAGGTCTGGTGGTTGTCGTTTTCGACCAGTTCAGTAAGCTGTGGGTACGCGAAACGATCATCTGCGGCGGGGAGCCTCAGGTGATTGTTCCCGGCCTCTTCAACCTTGTCTATGTCCGCAACCCCGGCGCGGCGTGGGGTATGCTCGGCGGGCAACAGGTGATCCTCGTCCTTCTCTCGGCCGGAGTTCTTCTACTGCTGCTCTTTTTCCACCGGCGTTTTCTTAATCCGACTCTCGATCATCGCATCGCCCTCGGCCTCATGGCCGGCGGGATCCTTGGCAATCTGATTGATCGAATTAAAGTGGGGTGGGTGACCGACTTCCTCGACTTTCATATCGGCACGCATCACTGGCCCTCTTTCAATGTCGCCGACTCCGCCATCTGCATCGCGACGGGCCTCTATCTGCTCTCCGCCTTGTGGCACAAAAGCCATCCGTTGAAGAATGACAGTGCTTGAGCCAGACGGTAAAGTCAGGTCTTGGGGAAAAAGATGTTTCGTTCAAGGCGTTGAAACCGTTGAAGTCGTTTTCGATTTTAACGAGCGAAGCGTTTGAACGTTTAACGATTTTAACGACCGATATTTCTGGTTTGTGTGTGTAAACAATAGCGATGATTAATTTTTCACAAGCGTTCGTTCTCGTTGGCCCGACCGCCTCCGGCAAAAGCTCGGTGGCCCAATGCCTTGCCGAACAGACCGGTGCATCCATCGTCTCCGCCGATTCCATGAACATCTATCGAGGCATGGATATCGGAACGGCCAAGCCGACGGCCGAAGACCGCGGAGCGGTCCATTACCACGGTATTGATCTCGCGGATCCGACGGAGTTTTTCAGCGTTGGGGATTGGCTCAATGCGGTTAAGCCTTCGTTCCGATGTTTGGAAGAAAAAATGGGTGGAGGCTCAGCCTCCCCCATCGTCGTCGGCGGGACCGGCCTTTATGTCAAATGCCTTTTGGCCGGGCTCGACGATCTGCCTGCCGCCGACGAAGCTCTGCGTGCCCGCGCCGAAAAAATGACGCTCGCCGAACTGCAAGCGGAGGCCCGCGCCGTCGCGCCCGACGCCTACGCCGCACTCGCCGACAACGAAAACCCGCGCCGCCTCGTCCGCCTGCTCGAAAAAGTTCCACTGTCTGGAAACGTAGACGCGGTGTCTCCTGGATCCTCGACACTTCGGGGCCCACCGCGTTCTTCCACCCCTTGGAACGAAGAGATGCCGACCGTAGTGGGTCTGCACGTTGAGCGCGAAGAACTGCTCAAACGAATCGCCGCACGGGTTGAACAAATGTATTCGAACGGCTTGATCGAAGAGGCGCGCGGCCTCATGGATTTAAAGCTTTCTTCCACCGCGAGCCACGCCATCGCTTACGCCGAAGCCTTCGCCGTTTTGAAAAACGAAATGACCGAGGCGCAGGCTAAAGAGCGGACGATCATCCGAACCCGTCAGTTGGCTAAACGTCAGATGACCTGGTTCCGAACCCAGCTCAACGTCGAGTGGGTCAACACCACCGATTTTTCCTCCTCCGCTAAAGCTACGGCGGACAGGCCAGACCTTGGAAAAACCGCTGAAAAAGTTTCCACTGTTTGGAAAAAGGTTCCGGTGAATCTATGAGTCGATTCGAAACAGATGATAAAGAGCTCGAACGCGCGATTTTGGTCGGCGTCTGGGTGCGGTCCCGAAACGAGGAGTGGGAAGTGCGCGATACGCTCGATGAGCTCGCGCAGCTGACTGAGGGTGCGGGCGCCGAAATCTGCTCTCAGATTCTCTGCAAGCAGTCTAAAGTTCAAGCGGGGC
>JAUXCB010000194.1 GCA_030619095.1 Verrucomicrobiota bacterium
CATTCATTTTCAGTTAGTACACAATTTCCACTTCCAGAGAGTTTTATTCCCTTACCAGTATATGAAGTAAACGTCCCCGAATAATCAAAATAATGTCCTGAATTAAAATAAGTGCTTACACTATAAATATCCCCGTTCGCAACAGGACAACCACCCCAAGGATCTTCAAAGTCAGGGTCACAGAATAGTTCCTGTTCGAATACACTCTCATTAATCTCAATAACAAAGGTTTTTCCATCACCATCGTTTTCGATATCCAAAACCAACTGTTCGATATCTACGGAAATCTTGGCAAAAGGCATAATGGCATTTCCAGTTATCTTTCCAACAATACTTCTCCCACCCTTATAATAAATAGGAGCAACAGAAATCAAATCCGGATCATATCCCGCATTTTTCATATTTGTTAAATTAAAAACATATCTCTTTTTAGAATTAGAATTGGGAGCTCGTACCGTCTCAAGACGGCAGATAGGATGTACAGAATCCCCAGCGATACTTCAAGACTTTCCTCCTGCTAAGGGTTGAAGAACTACGCAGGATGCGACAAGATATAGCTCTTTACCGAAAAACTGGAAATAACCTGCGGATCTTTTTATGGGAACCATTTTTACAAACTATCCGGACGTTCCCTGGAAGCAGGGCTGGCGCTTCTCATCCGGCCCCGAGGATTCGTCTCCATGTATCACCGGCTCTGTTCCCGGCTCCCTCACTCTGCCCAGGGAGGACTGGACACTTCAACTTCTTCCCCCGTCCACCTCCTGTTCCGCACGACTGTTCAGCAACGGATTTTCGATTGGCCCGCGTGGAAAATCCACTAAAAAAAGAGTGGATGCCATCCTGATTGAACCCGACGTTTGGATTGGAAGCCGACAAGGCCTTTCTGCCCCCGCCCTCCTCGCACCCGCTGTAGTGAGCGACGAACCGAGGATCAGTTGGGTTGAAACAGAGCAGCGAACCACCTTGCTACTCTGCCGGGAAGAGCGATTTGCCCTCGTCATCGACACCCCCTCCAAAGAGCAGGCTCTCCGTAAAGCGGAGGATGCTCTGGATGAAGATTTTAAGTTGCTCGCCGGGGCAGAAACCGAACGCCGGAACCGGCTCTGCAAACTCTTCAGCGTGAATCCGCGCCACAATCCACCGGTGGCACTGGCTGCGGAATCACTGCGCCAGCGTCTACGAACACGTACCGCCTCCATCCACGGCCTCTGGAGCACTTCAGACGGGTTTAAAGAGGAGACCTTCTCTCTCAACGAGCTCTTTGCGCTCGTCCATGCATGGTCACTGGTGGAACCAGCCAGGGCACTCGATCTGGTTCATACAGCACTCTCACTTCAACAGAGTAGCGGCGGGTTCCCAGCCTGGGTCAACCGGGAGGGTGTCACCGCAACCGTTGCCCCCTGGCCGCTGATCATCCAAACCTTTGAGCGCGCATGGAAAAGCAACGAATCCGACCCGCTCATGCTCAAAAAGACGCTCCCCGCTCTGCGTAAATATATCCAATGGGCTCTGCGCCGCTTCGATCCGCATCGCGACGGAATTCCGGCCTGGCAGAGCGAACAGGAGATTTTTGTTCCGGAAAGTTTTGAGCGCGACAAGGCCACTCCAGAACTCACCGTGATGCTGCTCAGCGAGATCGAAGCCCTGCTGCGCCTCTGCAAAAAAAACCACGATTCTGAAACGGCAATCGAATCGCTCTGCGAGCAACGCGAGCAACTGGCGCATACCTTGACCACCATCTTCTGGAATCCGAAAAAAAAGTCGTTTTCTACTGTTTGGAAAAATGGACACTTTATCAATGAGCCCTCCTTCGGCTCGTTCCTCCCATTGCTCTGGCAGAATCTCGATCCCGCGCAGCAAGCACCTCTTCTGGAAAACTTTGAAGAGACCCACGGGTTCCCTGGACACGCCGAACCGGCCTCCTGGAAACAGGAGCAAATCGATGACACAGCCCACCTACCCGCCATCCATCAGTTCATGGCATTTGAAGCCCTCCGGCGATCCGACACCAGCCGCGCCCTACTAATGCTCTTTGTTCGGCGTGCACGCGAAGGCTTTGCTGCCTGGTTCGAAAGGGAAAGCATCGAGGCCGCCCGCCTGATCCGTCACGGTGAAACTACTGACACACCCGCCTTCGAGCTAGGCCCGCTAACGGCAGCGCTGATGCTCACCACCCAGTTCGAATTTCAGCGAGAAGCCGAAAAAAGTGCCCCGATTGTTAAAGGAGTTTTGCGCGGGGCTCACCGATTGCGCATCAGCCCAGCCGATGTCCGCATTCTGGTGGGCTGTGGTCTGGCCCTCCTACTCGCTCATCTGTTCTACATCCAGCCGCGCCTCCAGAATGCCGAAGCTCGCATGGCTGAAGCATCACTGAACTACCGTCAGGGTCACCTGCGTAAAACCATGAAGATCTGCCGCCGCTACCCAGACCACGTGCTTTCCTGTTTTCTGCAAGCCAACCTGCAGACTATCACGGGCAATCCAACGGAGGCCGAGGTCCTGTATCATCAGGCTCTTCTGCAGGAAACAGGGAGCCCCTCCGCACTATTCGGCTATGCCCTGACTCTACAGATGAATGGAAAGCATCAAGAGGCCATCAGGCGCTACAACGACTTTATCGACCTCTACGAAATAAAACTACAGAACCCGGATCAAACGGATCTAATTGACCTGGCCTATACATTTTTACGACTGGCCGAAGAAAAATTCGATAGCCCGCCGAAGTGGAAAAGGGTCTATACCCTTCCCATCATGAACGATCTTGGATTATAGAAACGTATCAAAACACCCGTAAATAAAGGTAGATATATGGAATTTATGGTCAATTTTATCCGTTTATTTGTAGTTGGAATTTATCTGACCTCACCCTTATTGATCTTCTTCATATTTCTTATGGTAAAATGGTAACAATGGCGCGTGCAATCGAGAGGGTTCATGAATGGATTCCCGATCTGGAAGGGCGGATCAGTCAATTTGAAACTGAACCCTTTGAGATCGATGATGAACTCGTTGATGCTTTTCACGAGGAGCTCGCGCGCCTGAGTGGCGATCTGCAGGCCGGGATGGATGCGGGGGACGAGGAGCGGCAACGCATGGCGGCTCACTCGATTAAAGGAATGTCCGGCACGATGGGGCTTCCTGAAATCTCTGTGTTGGCGCAGGAGATCGAGATCACTCTTCGCGCTGGCGACCGCGACCGCTGTTGTCAGCTTTGTACCGTGCTGATCAACTGGGCCGGTGAGTTTCTTTCTGCCAGCTAAGCCGTTCACCCTTCACAATCAATTTTTCAGCATAGATTTTGGAATGATTAACACGTTTAAACGTATAATTCATAATGGCTCTTCGTCACTTTGAATGGATACCCGACCCGGTGAAGCTTCGTATTCGCAAGTGCGTGAGCCGTAATGAAAGTGAACCTTTGGTCAAGCCTCGTTACGCTGTTCCGTGTGGTCAGGGTGTCGGATGTCCTGAAACCAGCAGTTGTCCGGGAAAGCGGTTTGAAAGCGAAGGACGACACACGGCGGGGTCGAGAAGGATAGCGCGCGCACAAAGTTCTGCCAGGAACTTGGGAGACCCGTCTTCAATGAGGCGGGAGTCGGAGGAGGCCATAGTAGTGTTGAAGCGAGTAATGATCGTGGAGCGAAGGGCCTCTACATAGGAGAAGCGACGTGAGAAATGCAAAGGTCTGATTGGTATAATACCACTTCAACGCTC
>JAUXCB010000136.1 GCA_030619095.1 Verrucomicrobiota bacterium
AGCCCCGACGGGCTTGTTGTTTTCCAACGGGCAGGACAATCCGTTTGGAGATTACCCAGTCTATGCCTTGCAGGTTGATCCGCAGGGTGCCTGCTTTAGCTCATAGGGCGGGCGTTATCGGCATGTTGCTTCTTGCCACTTATTCCAAAGTGTCTGCATCTCTGTTGGGTTGGAGAGTCCCATACCTTTTGCATGGCTTGTTCCCGTGGCGAACAGCTCGCAACACATCTCTTTTACAGCGTTCATCCCGTCTTAACAGCCGTGGATGAAGCCTGGCTTGATCTGGCGGAACAGCGCTATCAGGAAATTCTCTCTGGTCAAGCCATCCCCCTGTCAGAGGAAGCCTTTTTTTCTTCCGTCGAAAAGGATTTGGGATGGAAATAAAAATCTCTCCATCCGCTCGCGAGGAGACCACTGCGGCGGCTCGCTATTACGAGGAAGAGGTTGATGGATTAGGAAAAGCGTTTATGGAAGTATTACGGGTTGGGTTCCGACGTATCCGCAAATACCCACGGGTATCCACTTTGATTCGAGGCGACTATCGCCGGCATCTTCTCGACCGTTTCCCGTTTGGAATCATCTATTGAATCGACAGCGATGTGATTACGGGTGTCGCCATCATGCATCTTCGGCGCAAACCAGACTATTGGCTTTCCGTGTAGTTCTTCGCTCGACCTCATTTGCCCTGTGATGAGGTAACTTTTCAATGTTTAAAAACGTAGACGCGGTCTCCTCGCCGTGTTCAACCCGGCAAAGAAAAACGCGGTGGAGCCCGAAGGGGCGAGGGTCTTTGAGACCCCGCGTCTACGAATAACAAATAACTTCCGCCCAGCGGGCGACTACCCCTTAATCCATGCCTTGATGTGTTCGGGCAGGGGGGTGACGGCGGCGATGGTGACCTCGGTGTCGGTTCCGCTGATGGTCGGCACCTGTACGGTGTCGCCGGGTTTTGAGCCTTCGAGCGCCTTGGCCATTCCGGTTTCACAGGAGATGATATGGAGCGCTTCGTCCTGATCCCATTCGCCGAGAATGTAGTAGGTCTCGCGGGCACCGTCGGCATACTCGATTTCCACGCCGGTGGCGATGCCTGCTTGGTCGGCGGGGAGGTTGGCGAAGTCTGTTGCTCTGACGGTATTGAGCGCGGTTTGCAGTTCTTCCGCCTGCAGGCTGAGCAGGCCCTGACGCTCTTTGGCATATTTGAACTCAGCATTTTCGCGCAGATCGCCGTAGCTGCGGGCCAGCTCGATCTCTTTGGAGTTCTCCGGGATCTGTTTGCGAATAATGTCCTCAAACTGATCTTTACGGGCCTGATAGCTACGTTCGGAGGTGATGCGCGGTTTTTTCTCTTTCGCGGAAGAGGTGGTTTTTTTGAGCACCACATCGTGCAGGTCGGGAGAGATTTTGATGATTTTGGCCTGGAGACTCTGGCGGTCGAGTTTCCCCCACGCAGGCGACTCGCTGATGCGTCGCATGAAGTCGCGCTTCTGGGAGTCGCTCATGGCGGCCAGAATGGTTTTGAGATAGTCGAGCTGTTCGACCTGTTCTCGGAGTTGATTCTGCGCACGCAGGGCGCCGCCTGCGTGATCCTGCTCAATCAGCTCAATGGTTTGGAAGGCCAGGTCGGCGGTTCCGGAAATCTGCCACCCTGCGGCGCGTTGTTCGTTGCGAAGAATCCAGAGCAGCAACGCCGGGCTGCAGGTGCGGCGGCGGACGGCTGCGCGAACTTGTTCGCTCAGTTCTTCTTCGGCTCCGTTGCGGATGAGTGCTTCAATGGTTTCGTTCAGCGCAGTCGTTCCAAATTCACCCAGTCGGCCGAGCAAAAAGCTTTTGGCTGTTTCCGATTCTGTGAAGAGGCGTCCAATGAAGGCCTGCATGAACCGGGCGGGAAGTATTTCGAGTAGCGCGGGCAGGTCGTTGCGTTCTGCGAGCCGGGTCAGCTCGGCCACCGTATCGATGCCGTTGGGCTCCACGCCGATCTGCGCAGCATAGACGAGGGCCTGTGCGATCCACTCCGGCCTGTTGAGCGCGCCGCCTCTCACAACGAAGCGGAGGCGATCGGAAATGGCATCGGTCATGTAGGGTTTCAGAACAGGGAACTTCTGGGTTTGAATTTCTTCCAGTCCCTGAAAGACAGCGGCGACATCTCGACGGGTTTGGAATGCGGAAAACCACTCTTCATCATAGCGCTTGGCTTTGCGGCGGATGCGCAGCGGTTGGTTCCGCTTGCTGGGGATTTCGATGAGGGGATCCTTTTTGAGCTCTTTGCGTGCCGCAGCCCAGAAAATTTTCCACTCGGCTTCGGTGGCGAGCAGGTCGGGGACAAAGTGCTCTTCAATTTTGGTGATGGAGAGGTTGCCGTAGCTGCGCAGGGTGGTACGGATGACTTCGGCAGGGTCTTCTTTCAGCAGGCGGGCGAACTCGTCGGGATGGTTGTGGCGGATGGCCAGCAGGTGGTCGTCGGTGAGTACTTCGAGCGCTTCGGCGGCGTAGGAGAAGGCGAATTCGTGGGTGCCTTTCTTTTCGAACTCAATTTCAACCTTCTGATAGAAGGGGTCGACACGGCTCACGATGCCGAAGCCCCAGGTTTTGTTGTAGCAAAGCATCTTTCGCTTCATCGCGCGCAGGTGGTTGAGGCGCAAAAAAGCCTCTTCGATGGAAGAGGCTTTTTCAAATGCGGGCGGGATGAATTTTTGTTCTTTTCGACTGGCACTGAGGATATGAAGGAGTTCTTTCTGTGCGATGGCTGGCGAGGTGTTTTTCTTCAGTGCCAGCCATTCGTAGGCTGAAACCGCCTCGTCGAGCTGTTTGCTGTCGATCAGCGTATCTTTAAGAAGTTCCGCCCATTCAAAGGCGCGAACCTCTTTGCCGCTGTCGGCGAGTGCATCGAAGGCTTCAAGTAGTTCGTCGACGGGGACGACCTCTGTTTCGAGATAGGCGAGCAATTGTTCTTCGGTCAGAGCCATGATTTTTTCCTTGGGTAAAATGGTGAGACACCATACGGAGAAGTTTTGGGTCTGGCAAAGCCAAAGGCAGGGATATTTCCCCTGTCTGTAGCCGCAGGATGGCCTTACAGGTCAATCGATACAGAGACGCCAGCAAACCGGCCCACCGGCCGCTGGCCGGGCCGGGTCTGAAAATCATCATCCCATGCGTTGTTCAGCAGGAGCGAAACGGTAACCCGCTCCGCTTGGGGCGGAGTGAAGCGTACGACGAAGGAGCTATCGACCCCGAAGTCGCTACTGGTTCGCACCGGATTGTCCGTTTGCCAGCGCAGGGAGTGCGCTGTTTCAATCTCGAGTGTATCCGTCGGGTGCCAGCGCAGGGAGGCCTGTGCGAGATGTTCGGGATCGTCGAGCGCGTAGCGGGAAGCATACCCTTTAGAGTCGGGCCCGACGTCGATATCCGTTGCTTTCTGGTCTTTGTAGGTCCAGGCGTAAGCCAGCTGCACGTCAAGGGTTTGTGTCGGATACCAGTCGAGCTGCGCCTTCAACCCGTAGACGTCGAGGGTGCCGATGTCGGTCGCAACCCAGCGAATCGGCGTGACGCCGGTCATCCAGTCGAGGATGTGTTTGGAGCGTCGGTGGAACAGGGATGTTTCCCAATTCATGAACTCCGACGAAATGCCCTTGAAGCCGATTTCGGTCTGTTGTGTGGTTTGTGGTTTGAGTGCGGGGTTTCCGGTGCTTCTGGGGGAGAGATAGTACAGCTCGGTGTAGGAGGGCTGACGAAGGGTTTCGGTGTAAGAGGCGAACGCGGTCAGATTGTCAGAGAGCAGGTATTCCACTCCGAGTTGCGGCAGAAAAGCCGAGGAGTCGTCGGTGAAAAACTCGCCGCGTGCGCCAACGGAGATTTTCAAATGGTCCCCTCGCCACTGAGGAAGCAGTGAAATGCCGCCGCATGTGCGGTGGTGATTTCCCAGATCCCCCGTGATTCGTTCGTTTTGGAGGTCGGTTTTCCATGCGAGGGATCCTTGGTTGATTTCCAACGTGCGTCCCTCGAAAAAAGCGTGGCTGGTTTGCGAGCGGGTTTGGTTTCTGAACCCAAGGGTCGGAAGCATATAGTCGTCTTGGAATTCGTGCCACGAAATGCTGCCGAGCAGATACTCGTTACTCAGGTCCCCGCGCTGAGCGCTGAAAGAAAGAAAAGTATCCTCTGTTTTCTCGTTGGCAGGATGCGCAGGGGATTCCCCGTAATAGCCGCGCGCACCGAATTCTTTTCTTTGGTGATGAAGAATGAAATCCAGTTGCTTGTCATTACGGATGTGTTGCAGATGGGTGCTGATCGTTTTGCAGTCGATATCGTTATCGTCATAATCCACGCTCCGGGCATGCTCCTGTCCGGCAAAAACACCAACGCCGAATGACTCGGTCAACATCTGTTCAAGATGTAGGGACTGTTCGTTTTGCCGCCCCGTACCCACTCCAATAGCAAATTGTTTTTCTTCGGCCAGGGGGGCTCGGTTTGTCAGGGTGATGCCGGAGAGGGCTCCATCAGTCGGATAAAGCGATTCAGCATTTCCAGAGGTTGGAAACGAAAATATGCAGCACCCTGCCAGCATCAAAATGGGTATCTTTGCAGGCATCAGGTTATTTTTTGAAGGGTGGTGTGGAGTGCGTTGATTGCGCCACGGAGCTCGTCGTCGGTGATAATCAGCGGCGGCATAAGGGAGAAGACATTGCCGAGTGGACGGAAGAGATAGCCCTGCCCGAAGAGGGATGCTTTGATTTTTTCGATGAGCGGCTTCGTTTCGGGCTTGAGTTCGACCACGCCGATCATGCCGAGGAAGCGCAGTTCCTTCACGCATTCCAGCTCGCCCATCGGCTGCATCCATTGCTTCATCTTCTCGGCCATCTCGGCGGCGCGTTCGACGGTGTCCTCGGCCTCGTAGATCTCAAGTGCGGTGAGCGCGGCGGCGCAGCCGATCGGGTGCCCGGCGTAGGTGTTGCCGTGGTAGAAGGAGTGGTCTTCCGGCGTATCGCTGAAGGTGGTATGGATTTTATCCTTCACAATGCAGGCGCTCATCGGCATGTAGCCCGCCGTCAGCGCCTTGCCGACCGTGACTAGGTCGGGATCGATCCCGGCATGGTTGAAGGCGAAGCGTTTCCCGGTGCGACCAAACCCCATCGCCACTTCGTCGACAATCAGCAGCAC
>JAUXCB010000093.1 GCA_030619095.1 Verrucomicrobiota bacterium
ATTGATCATCAGCTGGTGATCATTACCGGCCCAAACATGGCTGGGAAATCGACCTACATCCGGCAGGTGGCGCTGATCACCATCATGGCGCACATCGGATCTTTTGTTCCGGCAAGCGAAGCAAAAATCGGACTGGTCGACCGCGTCTTTACACGAGTTGGTGCCAGCGACGATCTCGCGCGCGGGCGTTCCACCTTTATGGTGGAAATGCAGGAAACCGCCAACATTTTGAATAATGCGACACCGAAGAGCCTGATTGTTCTCGACGAGATCGGGCGCGGAACCAGCACATTTGACGGGATCTCCATCGCGTGGTCTGTGGCTGAATTCCTCTGCACCAATCCGGCGGTGCGCGCCAAAACGCTTTTTGCGACACACTACCACGAACTGACCGATCTCAGCCTGACCCTGCCGGGCATCCAGAATGCGAATGTGCTGGTGAAAGAACGTGGAGACCAGATCACCTTCCTGCGGAAAATCGTTCCAGGCCCGGCCGATAAGAGCTACGGAATCCATGTTGCCCGTCTGGCGGGCCTGCCCCGCACCGTTCTCGACCGTGCGAACGAAATTCTACAAAACCTCGAAGAAGGCGAGTTTGAAAAAGAAGGTGCCCCGAAAATCGCCCGTCACACCCCTCGAAAAAAAAAGGGAAACAACTCCCAGATGGATCTGTTTTAGTGCCTCTGCGAGGCACGGAATAATGGAACAGTGGAGTTTTGGAATATTGATTCTCAGGGAATGCCAGAATCCGGAGTCGCAAAACCTATTGAATATTGCAACGAACTCATTCGTGCCGAATCTACAACCATTGATCCATTACTCCCTTATTCCATCATTCCAGTCCCATGAGTTTACAGCTTGTCAAACAGAGTCTTTGAGGCTAATAATTCGATCAACTTGTTCAACGTAGGAGTCGCTATCTATGAGTAATAAAAAATCCATTGGTTTTTTTCTGGTTATCCTCGGTTTCATTCTGATCGCCCTCACCGGAATTCGCACGATCAGCAATCCGGAAATCTTTACACATATTGCGCTGGGACAGGCTGGAGGTGCAAATACAGACCCCCTATCCTACACGCTGGCCGGTGAGCAGTGGGTCAACATGAATCCGCTCTACAACAAACTGGTTGCCGCACTCTGGATGGGCGGCAGCGGTGCCGGTCTGATCACGCTGGTTCATGTTTCCGCTGTTCTAGCAGCCTTTATTCTCATGCTCCGCTTTGGAAAAAACTGGGGTGGCCCGATCAGCCAAGGACTCTCCCTACTCCTGTGCGCATGGCTGTTATTCCCTGTATTTAATCCGGGACCCACCGCTTTTTTTCTTCTATTTACCGCTCTCTTCCTGACCCTGCTCTACCGTCTTAAAAACTTTCCTCTGCTCGCGGGACTGCTACTGATCCTCCAAGTCCTCTGGACCAATATGCATCCCTCTTTCCTTTTCGGCCCGGTTCTCATTCTCTTCTTCGCCATCGAAGACCGGAAGGAAGCCCAGACGCACGCGCGCGTCTCCATCATCACCCCGCGCAGCAAAAGCCTCTTCATCCTTTCAGGTGCTGCGCTGCTGGTGACCGTGATCAATCCGAATCTGATCAACCTTCACCGTCACGTGCTCTCCAACTGGAAAGTTTTGACCGGGACCGAAGGGATGGAGTGGATTTCCCTGTTCAGTAGCGGATTTTCGCCTGCATTCTTTAACAATCTACTTCGACTCGCTCTACTGCTAGGTGCCGCGGGACTGATCACTCTGCGGAAAAAACTGCCGATTATGATCACCATGCTAGCCATTGTCGGGGCCTTTCTGACCGTTCGCCCCATCGGTTCCATCGGCAACCTACTGTCTTTCGCTCTGCTCACCTTCCCGTTTCTGATACTCAGCTTCAGCGCAATCGGTGACTATCTCACCCGAACTCTGACCACCTCATTCATGGCCAGAGAAGCCTCGTTGGGAAGAATATTATCGATCATCACATTGGTTCTGATGATCATCACCGCCGGTGCCATTGTCACCACGGGTGCCTATGTGAACATGGGCAGTGCCTCCCGCTTCGGCCTTTCTGTTCAGGAAGACGCCTTCCCACTTGCCGCTACCGGCATTCTCGATCGCGACGATTTTCCAGAAAAAATTATAAACATCTCCCATGACGGCGGATATCTGGCCGTTCAAAACCCGACCCGAAAAATCTTCTGCGACACCCGCACCTCCCTCTATGGACTCGACTTCCACAAAACCCTCGATGAAGCGCTACGGGGTCAAGCTGGCGCTTGGAAAATGATCCAGTCGGAGTGGAATCCCCATGCGGTCGTCCTCAATGGCACTTGGCTGAATTCTGGTGCATTGGCCAACCGTCTGATTGCTTCCAGAGCCTGGAAAATGGTCTATTTTGACGGCACCACCATCATTCTGATTCGCGACCTCCCCGAGTATGCGACGCTCATCAACGACCCGAGCATCCAAAAATATGGCGTAAGAATTCTGGAAACCGCTCGACAGGAATATATTGCGGGCAACCGCGGTCTCTTTAAAACAGGGAACTCCTCGCGGCTGATCGGAGCGGCCGGGTTCTACCTTGCCCTCAATCGCCCGACGGAAGCCGAAGCGATTTATTCCCTGCTAGTGAAAAACAGTCCGAATATGGCCTCCGCATGGCTCGGCCTTGGCCAGACAATGATTCTTAAAAAACAGCTCACGAAGGGAATCGGCTACATGGAACAGGCGGCGGACATCACCCCGCGCAATGCGCGCGTCTGGATAAGGCTCCTGAATGCCTACCGCATGAAAGGCGACGAAGCCAATGTCCGCAAGGCCGTCAATCAGCTCAATAAATTTTTCCAGAGCGAAAACGCGACCATCGAGGAGAAAGAAGCCGCGAACCAGAAGAAGGAACCGGCTAAAGAAAAACCCAACGGGCAGCCGGAGAACGGCCTAGGGCTTCCGGAAGAATTAAAATAGATACGCATCGCTTGTTAAAACGTCAAACGGCATCACTCGTTTGCGGGAGGAAACGTCTACCCCTCGATGCGGTCAACGGACTCCCTGAAAAACGTTTTGTGCTTTGGGTGTCAACCGGTGATCTTTAAACAGGTGCGAATAGGCAAATAGTGCGTACCCCCGGCAACCGGCCCGGCGCGAGACCTCGATCTGCCTGCGGATTTCCTGTGGATCACCGGCACAATTAATCCCCATCACCAATTGTCGGCCTGTGGCAGAGCGGCCCAGGCTATGCGTCATTTTTTTCAGCCGGCTGTCAAAAAGAGATGCGTTGTAGTTCATCGGAACCAGCCAATCGACAAAACGCTTCTTTGCCCAGAGGCGACTATCCTGAAACGCTTTCTGATAGCCGGTTTCAAAATCAGCCAGCACACTGGCAGACGTGGTCATTTGCGGCCCCCGGCGGGTTTTAAAAACGCTGCTGAGCTCCTCCACCACCTTTGACACCGCCTCGCGCCGGAACGCATTCCAGTGCTTGCCAGACAGCCGTTTCCCGTAACGGCTCTGCGCAGCGGCAACGGAACGGCGGTCATAAGAAAACTCGGAATGCTTCTTGATCTCCGATGCCGAGGCCTCCTTATACACCTCGCCAGCCACATCCTTATAGTCGTAGGGAAAGCGGATATAGTCTAGATGGAGCCCCGCCAGCTCATAGCGCGCCAACTCAGCGGCAATCTGTGAGAGATGGTTTCGAACTTCTGGATATGCCGGATTCAAAAAGGAGTACCATTCGCTCGTCGGGCGCATCCGTGCGCCAGTCGAATCGACCATAAACCAATCGGGGTGAGCCGTCCAAAGCTGCCCCGCAGCACGCGGCGGAGAAGTCATCCCCCGCCATCCGGGCAGCACATTGATATAGGCATGGAGCCGCACTCGATAGCGCTTGGCCCAGCTTGCCGCCAACTGAAGAGGGTTCCACCCCGGATTTGTTCCGGTCTGCGCGGTATCCCTGCCCGACAGCTCGAAGGCCCACGGTTCCACCCGGCTGGGGTAAAACGCTGTCCCATTGCCACGCACCTGAAAAAAAATGTCGGTAAAGCCCGCGCGGGCGCAGTTGACGATGATGGATGCGACATCTGTTGGTGATTTATAATCGAACCGCGTCACCCAGATCGCACGCACCTCTGAGCGGGGCGGCGTTTTGGATCCGGCAAATAAAGCGGCGGGCAACAAAAGCATCAGCAGGAAAAATGTATCTGTTTTCATCTGCGAAGCTTACCTGTTTTTTCCCGCCCATTGAAAAAATATTCGTATATTTTCCAAAACGGGAACGCAACGGCTTTGCGGCTTGCGGTTTTTTCCAAACATTGGAACACTCTTCGCGTTCAACTTAAGGGAGCGATATGAACAAAACATCGAAAAAATTTCTAGAAGAGATGATCAATGCCATCAGTCCGTCTGGCTATGAAAACTGCGCGGCGGCGGTCTGGAAAGCGTATGCCGGAAAGCATGCAGACAGCGTGGAAACCGATGTACACGGAAATTCCCATGCGATTTTCAACAAAGGCGGCAAGGTAAAGGTGATGCTGGCCGGCCACTACGATGAGATCGGATTCCTGATTTCCCACATTGATGAAAAAGGATTTCTTTGGATCGCGCCGATCGGCGGCTGGGATTCGCAGATTGCGCAGGGCCAACGCGTCCACATAATTGGCAAAGGCAACAAGATTGTCAGCGGAGCCGTTGGCAAGATTGCCATCCACCTGCAACAGCCGAAGCAGCGAACAAAAGTTTCTGAAATCAAGGATCTGTGGATCGATATCGGCGCAAAGGATAAGAAGGATGCGGAAAAGCTAGTGAGTATCGGCGACCCGATGGTGATCCAATACGGCTACGAAGAGCTGCGGAATGACCGCGTGATCGGCCGAGCATTCGATGACCGCGCCGGAGCCTTTGCCATACTCGAAGCAGGCCGCATGCTCACAAAGATGCAGACACAGTGCGAGGTGCATGTGGTCGCAACCGTTCAGGAAGAGATCGGTCTGCGCGGTGCGCAGACCGCGGCCTTCGGCATCGCACCGGATGTCGGAATTGCGGTGGACGTCACCTTTGCCACCGACCACCCGAACGTTGAAGGAATTGTTCAGCAGGAGGGTTGCGTAAAGCTCGATGGCGGACCGGTGATTACACGGGGACCGAACATCAACCCGAAACTGTTCGACCTGATCATCGAAACTGCCGAAACGGAAAAAATTCCTGTACAGATCACCGCAGAGGCCCGAGGCACCCCGACGGATGCCAACGCCATTCAGCTCAACCATGCCGGTGTGGCCACGGCCCTCATCAGCATTCCCCTGCGCCACATGCACAGCCCGTGCGAGCTGATCAGCCTGAAAGACCTCGAAGCGGTTTCCAACCTGCTAACAGCGATCATCCAGAAAATTACTCCCCGAACTGACTTTATCCCTTTCTAGCGAAGAGGTCTTTCGGAAGCCTGCTCCCCCATTCGAGATCAGGATTTGAGCCTCTACATGATTGAGCTTCCAGACAATACATTGCGCATCCATCCGGAAGATTTTCTGAATGCGACCGACTTTTGCCGATATTTTCATCATCCGGAACGCCCGCTGGAGGTCGATCTCGGCTGCGGCAAGGGCCGGTTCCTGCTGGCACGCTCAGGCACGTTTCCAGAGGTCAACTTTCTGGGAATCGACCGCCTGCTGACGCGAATCAAAAAAATCGACAAAAAGGCGCGGCGGCTTAAGAGAGAAAACATTCGTCTCTTCCGGGTCGACGGCTATTACGCCACCACGTACCTGTTGCCACCAAAGAGTGTAAGCACCTACTACGTGTTCTATCCCGACCCGTGGCCCAAAGACAAACATCACCACAACCGGCTGTTTAATGAACCGTTTATGAATGCCATTGCCCGCACACTGAAACCCGGCGGCGCCCTTCACGCTTCAAGCGACCACTTGCCATACTTCGAAACGATCTATGCTCTGATTAAACATGACGATCGCTTCGAAGAGATCGCCCCCTTTTATCCGGCGGAGGATGAAGTGTCTGACTTTGAGCTGATCTTCGCCCACAAAACCCCGGGGCGCTGTTCGTTTGTTAGGAAATAAAGTGGCAAAACAGAAACCCGACATAAAAATCGAGAGCTGCGGGCTCTATACCCCGCTCGAAAAAATGGGTAAAGAGCTACCGAAGCTGGTGCGCTTTACAGCGGAAATTCCCTGCAAGCCCGGCATAGAGTTTGGCTATATTCTGCATATCCGCAAAGGGCGCGGCATGAAACTCACCTTCCAAATCGACCACCCGCCCTTCCTGCGCGACGGCAAAATGGACCCTCCCTTCACCGGGGAAATCTATGTCC
>JAUXCB010000183.1 GCA_030619095.1 Verrucomicrobiota bacterium
CCCCGGTTTTCGTCCGCAACCAAAAAACAGAACCGCAATCAGAACGGCAGGGATGAGCCAGTGAGATGGACTTTTATATGTCATGGTCGTTTTGTTTTTAAAATTCAGTCACATATTCATAGCATTTTTTGATCGCGAATTTCGCGAATTTTCACGAATTGAGAATCCAAAATATTCATTCGCGTAGATTTCGTGCGATTCGTGATCCTAAATCATTCATGTATTGGGTATTTCGTGCTTCGTCATTTCTCCTGGGACTCCTTTAGCCAGATTTGCCGTGTGCGCGGCCCGTCGAATTCGCAGAAATAGATGCTTTGCCATGTGCCGAGGCAGAGGCACCCCTTTTCCACCAACACCTGCGCGGAGGAACCCATCAGGCTGGCTTTTGCGTGCGCGGCGGTATTGCCCTCCCTGTGGAGATAGCCATTGCTCCAGGGAACCAGATCGTCTAGAACACTCTCCAGATCGGTGGTCACATCGGGATCGGCATTTTCGTTGATGGTGATTCCGGCGGTGGTGTGCGGAATAAACACGGTAATCAGACCGTCATCAACCTTTCTTTCGCGGGCAAACGTCTGCACCTCATCGGTGATGTCGATGAAATGGGTGCGGGCTTTTGTCTGGACGGTGATTGCGTTCATGCTTAGCCTGCACCTTAAGTTACCTTGGCGGGTGAATGCAGTTTAAAACCGGAAAAAAATGGAATTTCAGCATGGAAAAACTTTATCCCCTTCGTTTTACGCCCGTCTATAAAGACTATCTATGGGGGGGTGACCGGATCCCCCGGCTTTATAATCGCAACGAGCCTCCCGGCATTTATGCTGAATCGTGGGAAATTTCCACGCACCCCGACGGTTCCACACCCATTGCCAACGGCCCGTTCGCCGGAAAAACCATTCACGACCTTCCGCCCGCAGTCAAAACGGAACTGCTTGGAACGAATGTGCAAGGCGATGATTTCCCGTTGCTCATCAAGCTGATCGATGCACGCGAGATTCTCAGTGTTCAGGTACATCCGAACGATGGCAATGCGGCCGCCGTTGGCGGCGAGGCCAAGACCGAGATGTGGTATTTCCTCGAAGGCGATCCGCACGCGCAGATTTACTGCGGCCTCAAGCCAGGAATCGGCAAAGCGGAATTCCTGCAGGCCATGGAGGACAAAACCTTCGCCGACATCCTTCAGCCGGTTCCGGCCACACCCGGCGAAGCGGTCTTTGTGCCCGGCGGGCGCGTGCATGCCATTGATATCGGATGCCTCATTCTCGAGATTCAGCAGAACTCCAACACCACCTATCGCATTTACGATTGGGAACGAGTGGGGGCTGACGGCAACCCGCGCGACATGCACATCGACAAAGCCATGCAGGTGATCGATTGGGATAACAACGGCGACCCGCGCTGCGAAATTCGCGGCACAACCATCCAGAGTTGCGAATATTTCCAGCTCGATCGTTTCGAGCTGACTGCGGAAGAACGTTTTCCCGTATCGGGAGAGTCCTTCCACGCGCTGTTTGTTGCGGAAGGCGCAGGAACAATCCGTTGGGATGACGGCGAGGAAAAACTTGCCGCCGGCCAGTCGTGGCTGGTTCCTGCGGGTCTGGGTGAATATTCCATCTTCCCAGACGGAAAACTGACCCTTCTGCGCACCACGGTCCCGTAATCATGGAACAGAATGCTCTTGGAATTCATTTTCTACCCATCAGCGGACAATTTCCGCATAGAACGGATATTCGGCGGAGGGATCGCCGGGTTTTTTTATTTTCCAGCGTTTGTACATCCAGAGCCAGTGTTCGGGGTGCTCTCGAACTGCGCTTTCAATGGCGGTGAGCGTTTTTTGAGTTAGGGTTTGGATGGCTTCCGGGGTTGACTCAGACGGAGGAGAAATGGCCTGGGTGACGTAGACAAGATAGTGCCCGCCGGGTTGCGGTGCGCAGAAGCCAATGAAGATTTCGCTGTTTGTTTTAGCTGCTAATGCCGCTGGAGCCGGAGTGACGGGGACGGGCAGGCCAAAATAGTCCGCCCAGATTCCGCCCTGGGCCTCTTCTGTGTTCTGATCGATCAGAAAGGCGGTTTTCCCATTGTTTCGAAGAATATTCAGTAATTTGCGAAGAGCGCCTTCGCGGGGGATGATTTTCTGCCCGGTGATTTCACGTCGTTTGATGAGAAGTTGATTCACTGCCGGGTTTTTGACGGGCATGGCGATGCTGTATAGAGGAAAGCCCTGCTGTGCCATCATTTGGCCGACCGTTTCCCAATTTCCGAAATGTGCTGTGATGCAGATCTGGTTTTTGTCGCAGAGGAGGGGTCGCATGCTGTCGTCGAGGCGAACGTATTTTTTCAGACGTCTTTTAGAGAAGGTTCCGAACCAGATGACATCGAGCAGGGTGCGGGTCATGGTGATGAAGGATTGGCGAAGAATCCGGTTTTTTTCGGCGGATGATTTCGTTTTTCTAAAGGCGACCTCGAGGTTGGCCAATCCAATCGCCCGTCCGCGGCGATCCAACAGAAAGCCGAGGCGGCCCCCCATCCAGGCCATGCTGAGTACCGCGCAACGCGGAAGGAGGGGGATGAGTTGCAGGGCGACCCAAAAGAAAGCGGTTTCGAAGGGGCGGCGAATCTTTCTGTAGAGCTTGGCCATAATAATTCTCAGGGCTTGGAATCTTTTTCTTGCCGCATCAGTTGAAAATGATGGTTCGGTTTTTATAAACGAGCACTTTGTTCTGAAGATGTGCCCACACCGCCCGGGCGAGAACCATCTTTTCGAGGTCACGGCCCTTGCGGATCAGGCTCTCCACCGAATCCTTGTGCGATACACGCATCACTTCCTGTTCAATGATCGGCCCCTCATCGAGGTCGCCGGTGACATAGTGACTGGTGGCCCCGACAATTTTTACCCCGCGCTGGTGGGCCGAGTGGTAGGGCTTTGCCCCGACGAAGGCGGGCAGGAAGGAGTGGTGGATATTGATGATCCGGTTTGGGAAATGGGTGCAAAAATCATCGGAGAGAATCTGCATGTAGCGTGCCAGAACAAGGAGGTCGATGTTGTATTCCTTCAGCAGTTGAATGATTTTAGCTTCCTGCTCCGCTTTGGTCTCTTGGGTGATTTCAATCCATTCGAAATCAATGCCGTACATCTTTGCCAGCGGTTCCAGATCCGGATGGTTGCTGACAATCAGTGGAATGCTTGTGTTCCACTCGCCAGAATGCCAGCGAGCCAGCAGGTCGTGAATGCAGTGGGAGGATTTAGAGACGAAGAGGGCCATTCGCTGGCGGGTTTCTGAGAAATGAAGTTCATATTCCATTTGGTGGCACTCAGCAATCAGGCGGAACATGGAGCTGATCTGGTCACGGGGCAGAGCGAATCCGCCTGCCCCGCCGGAGGCCTTGGGGTCGAGTTCCCACTCCACGCGCATGAAAAATGCACCTTCTTTGGTATCGGTATGCTGTTCCAGATCAATGATATTGCCGTTATGGCGCATCAGGAAATCGGTTACGGCGCAGACAATGCCCTGTTGGTCGGGGCATGAAATCAGCAGGATGGCAGAGGCTTCATTTTTCACGGTTGGTTCCTCTCTTTTTAAATTCAAACGCGTTTTTACAGTATGTAGAGAAAGAGAATTATACCACGGATGGTAGAGCCGACCCACGGATGGGGAGCGGTGAAACTCTTTTTTTCTTCATCTGCGGGACGGCGCTGCCATCCGTGGGGCTTTTCTTTGTTGTATTGGGTTCCCGTTCTCCAGATTGAAAGCGAACTTTATCGACAACGGATCAAAACATCCATAGGTTTTTACGCATGAAAAACAAACGGATCTCACGGTTCAGCCTGCTCGCGGCAACACTCCTTTTGGCGGGTTGCTCCAGTTTGGAAATTGAAGCAGATGCGGTAAAAGAACCGGAACCCGTAAAGGAAACCAAAACCATGATTTGTATGAAAACCACCCAAGGCGACATTAAACTCGAACTCGACGCCGAAAAAG
>JAUXCB010000232.1 GCA_030619095.1 Verrucomicrobiota bacterium
GCCTCGATGGCCTTGAGTATGGTATCCAGTGCATCCATTGTGCCGTTGAGGCTGGGTGCGAAACCGCCTTCATCGCCCACGGCCGTACTCAGTCCGCGGTCCTTGAGCACCTTCTTGAGGCTATGGAAGATTTCTGCACCCATGCGTAGAGCTTCGGCGAAGCTTTCTGCACCAATGGGTCGGATCATGAATTCCTGGATGGCGATCGGGGCATCGGAGTGTGAACCGCCGTTGATGATATTCATCATCGGAACGGGGAGCACTTTCGCGTTGGTTCCGCCGATATAGCGGAAAAGTGGCATGTCGAGTTCTGCGGCGGCGGCGTGGGCGGCGGCCAGCGAGACGCCCAGCATTGCATTGGCACCCAGTTCGCTTTTGGTTTTTGTTCCATCAAGGCCAATCATGGACTGGTCGATGCCGACCTGATCGAGCGCGTCCATGCCGATGAGGGCCGGAGCGATTTTTTCGTTCACGTTTTCAACCGCTTTGAGAACCCCTTTGCCGAGGTAACGGGTTGGGTCGCCATCGCGCAGTTCAAGTGCTTCGTTTTCTCCGGTAGAGGCACCGGACGGAACGCCCGCGCGGCCTGCGGCACCGGATTCGAGGATCACATCCACTTCGATGGTCGGGTTGCCGCGTGAGTCGAGAATCTCACGGGCGATCACTTCAATAATAGCTGACATACTGTCTACTCCTTCATGTTGGTTACAAGTTCCTGATAAATTGAACCCGAAATATAAAGACCTGTCCCGTCTCTCGCAATCCTTTTTACAGCTGTTTTCAAAACTCCGGGAATGGCCTCTCTCGCTCTCTTCTACCCTTGGAAAAATCAGTATTTCCTTTTCCAGTGCGAGGGAAATCCTGTAAAAGCTATTTCTATTCGTGTTATGAACAGACTGTCCGTTGGGGCGTATACAGATTTAAATCAGGAGATCCTTATGCAAAAAACCTTGGCTCGTATTATCGTATCCAGTCTGATTTTGTCCATATGGTTTTCCGGCACGGCATTGGCCTATGACCAGCCGGCGGTCAATCTGGGGTTCACCAGCTTCCTGGATGGCGCTCCGCCCGCCGGCCCGGGATGGTATTTCCAAGAGTATATCCAGTATTATACGGCGGATAAGCTCGCAGACCTCCCGTTTCCTAATCCGGAGATCGAGGCATGGGTCAGCCTGAATCAACTGATTTACCAGTCGGATCAAAACCTCGTGGGTAACGCCAAGTGGGGTATGAACCTCATACTTCCGGTTGTCAGCCTCGACAGCAGTGTGCCGCAGATTCCGGACAATGGAACCGGATTTGGCGACTTGGTGGTCGGTCCGTTCCTTCAGTGGGATCCGATCATGGGGGAAAACGGACCGGTTTTCATGCATCGGATCGAACTGCAGTTTATCCTGCCGACCGGGGAATATTCCCAAAACAAGGCGCTGAATCCCGGCAGCAATTTTTTCTCTTTCAATCCCTACTGGGCCGGAACGCTGTTTCTCTCGCCGAAACTGACCGTCTCGACACGTGTGCATTATTTATGGAATGCAAAAAACAGTGACCCAAACACGCCTGGAGCAATTCATGACACACAGGCGGGGCAGGCGGTTCACGCCAATTTTTCCGTCAATTATGAAGTGATTCCGAAAAAACTGCGTCTTGGAATCAACGGATATGCTCTCAAACAAATCACCGCATCGGAGATCGATGGCAACAAGATTCCCGGGAAAGAGCAGGTTTTTGCGATTGGCCCGGGAGTACTGCTGAGTTTCTCGAAGGACACCCACCTGTTTTTCAACGCCTATTTTGAAACCGGTGCCGAATATCGTCCCGAAGGAGAACGCTACGTGCTCCGCCTCGTTCATCATTTCTAACCGGCAGCCCAACCGGATGCGTTCCGAGTGGTGCAGTTCATCTGTCCGTTTGCTGTATAACCTGTTATTTTCCCCTGAATGCAGTGGTCAGAGAACATTCGAAAAAAGCTGAGGGATCTTCCCGATGCGCCGGGTGTTTATCTGATGCGCGGACGGGAGGGAGCCATCATTTATGTTGGCAAGGCGGTCTCTCTGCGGAAGCGGGTGCAGAGCTATTTTCGCGAAAGCACCTTCCGTAGAGCGGATCCGAAAATCCGCGGGTTGATCCGCTCCATCACCGATTTCGATGTGCGGGTTCTCAAGAGCGAGGCCGAGGCGCTGTTGACCGAAGGGGCACTGATTAAAGAGTACAAACCCCGCTATAACTCTTTCTATAAAGACGACAAGCGGTTTCCACTCCTGCGAACCGATCTGCGCAAACCGTTTCCGAAATTCGGGATCTGCCGTATCGACAAGAAGGATGGGAGGACCTGCTTTGGTCCGTACACCTCCGCGGCCGCCGCGCGGGCTGCACTCGAATTCGTTGAAAAACGATTTGGCATCCGGCAGTGCCGTCCGACCCAACCCGATTCTGAAACCTATAAACATTGCAACAACGACATCATTCGCGACTGTGCCGCGCCCTGCGTCGGGAAGGTGACCCCGGATGAATATCGCGAGCGCGTCGAAACCGCCTGCGCCTTCTTGCGCGGCGAGCGGCCGGAGTTTATCAAGGAAATCCGCATGAAGATGGAAGAGGCGGCGGTGGAACAGCGCTTTGAAGAGGCCGCCGCACTCCGCGATATGATGCTTCTTTTGCATCGAGCGGTGAAGGAGAGGGCGCTGGTTCGTAAAACAAAATCCATGCTCGCTACAGAAGCCGAGAGAGGAATCAAAGAGCTGGGGGAAAAACTTGGACTCAAAAAACCGCCGCGCGTGATCGAGTGTTTTGATATTTCAAACATTTCCGGAACGTACGCGGTCGCCGGCATGGTGCCGCCCGTGCGTGGTGTGCCCACGCCGCAGCGTTACCGCCGCTTCCCCATCAAAACGGTAGAAGGGATCGATGACCCGCGC
>JAUXCB010000080.1 GCA_030619095.1 Verrucomicrobiota bacterium
GCCGCTCTTCTTTTTCGTTCCGCCTTGGTCATTCTTTTTTTTTTCGGTGGCTGTGATGGTTTTTCCGGGGAGATCCTGTGGCCGTAGTCCATCACGATTTGGATTTCCGCTTCCGTTGGATAGCGCGAAAGGATGGTGAGGTAGAGATCCTGTATGATTTCTTCCGGTGGTTTTTTGCGGGCGGTCAGTGCCCGGAGTTTTGGGCCGGTCTCCAATTTTTTCTGAATGTGTCCTGAGTTCAACAGATAGCGCTGTTGCGGGGCGGTGGTTTGGTTGTTGCGTTCGTTCGACATGCCGGTAGCGCGAGCCGAGCGGCCGAACAGAGCGAGGAAGGAGCTGGTAATGCTTCCGTCGGCGATGGAGACCGCAGGTTGCTCTTTCGGAATGTAGGTGAACGGCTCGGGAATGGCGCTGGTGTACAGATCGGAGGTGCCGGTGATCTCGTTGATGGCATCAATCAATACCTCGGCGTCGAGGCGGCGTAGCGGATAGTAGGCGAATTGGGCTTCCGCCTCCGGGTTGCCGATGTTTGAAATCGACGAGAGTTGGTAGGTCTTAGAATTTAAAATCAGGCGATAGAGATGCTTCAGATCGTAGTGGTTTTTCGTTAGTTCCTTTTCCAGCCAGGCCAGCAGTTCAGGGTTCGACGGCGGATTGTCTTCGCGGATATCGTCCGGTTCATGAATAATTCCCCGGCCAAGAAGCCACGTCCAGACCCGATTGACGATGCTTCGGGCAAACCAGGGGTTGTCGGGTGTAATCAACCAGTCGGCGAAGAGTTGGCGAGGGTCGCGATCGGGCGAGATCTCTGCGGGCGTTCCATCCGGGAAGTTGGTTCTCCGTGTGCCGGGTTCTGTAAGGGTCTCCGGGGTCTCTTCTGATTTCGGTTGAGCGATCGCGGTCGTCACAACGGCACTGCCGGGCGCGGCATTTCCCGCGATTTTTGTTGTTCTGAGCGGATCCCAGAAAACATGTTCCTCCTTCCACTCGTTGGTCGGCTTGTACCCCACCTGCGAAAAGAAAACAGAGAGGTTTTTCAGGCGATCTGCCGGCCATGTTTCGGCGCGTGTTCCCATGAAGGTTAGTGCGACGGCTGTTGCGATGCCCTCCGGGGTCTTGTTTTGGAGTGCGCGGTAGAAGTTGACCGGCCCAACCCGGAAGTTGCTTCCGCTCGCGGTGAGCATTTCTCGCACAAACTGATCGTAGGGTTTGTTTTGTGCAATGGAGGTGCGCACCCAGCGATGATAGGCTTGGGCCGCATTGGGCCAGAGGTTGATTGGGAACTCGGCCTTGATGCGCAGGGTGTCGCCCCATTTCATCGACCAGTAATCAGCGAATTCATGCCGTGCCAGCAGGTCATCGATCAGCTGGCTTCGCTTGCCTTTTGAGTAGGGTGTATCTATGAACTCCGCAGCCTCTTCCGCAGTCGGCAGCTTGCCGATCACATCGAGATACGCCCGGCGGATAAATACCGCATCGGAGCAGAGAACCGGATGAATTCCGATGGAAGAAAGTCGATCAAAAACAAAGTGGTCAATCTGATTTGCAGGCGGTGGTTGAACCGAGTATTCAAAAATTTCAGCGGATGGTTTCGGCGTGACGGCCCCGGAGAAAGCCGCCGAGAGCATCGCGAATAAAACAAGAAAGTATCTATTCATAAAGCCACCCGTTTCTCCAAATTCCACTTCGCGAGTCACATAATATAATAGCGGATTTCGTCAAAAATGAAGCATCAAATCCAAGCCAACCAACCGGACGGTCCGATCCGCAATATTCCGACCCTATGAATAGAACGTATTCAGTCTAAAAATATTTTTCAGAGAGTGAAATATATTTCCAGCCGGAAAGGGTGATCCGGCGGGGTAGAGTATCATTCCGTCTGCAGGCTGAATGGGGTGGCTTTTTTTATTTGATCGTTTACTGTAACGATTCAGTCAATATTTGGATTAACCTGACCAGCCTAAATGGAGCCTTTATTATGAATCGAGAGAACGTCATTCAAACCGCAGTTGCCGCCCATGTAGCAATGTTTGGACAACAGTCTGAATCCATCGCATGGGCTCCGGGCCGCATCGAGGTGCTGGGCAATCATACGGATTATAATGACGGCACGGTTCTATCCGCCGCAATCAACATGGGCCACTGTTTCTGTATTTCCCGCTCCACCCGCTGCGGTATTCATGCACTTGCCGTTGATGTCGAACAGGTTGCGAAATTTGAGCTCACGGACACTGAAAAAGTTGAAGGGGCTGGATGGGCCAACTACATCAAAGGGGTTTTCTACTATATCCAGGAACATCTGGGAAAACCGATCCGAGGGCTGGACTGCACTTTTCTGGGATCGATCCCCATGGGGGCCGGTCTCTCCAGTTCTGCCGCACTCGAAGTGGCCGCGGCCTACGCCCTTTTAGATCTTCTCAGCGAAACGATTGATAAAAAAGAAATTGCCAGCCTCTGCCGCAAGGCTGAACACAATTTTGCCGGCACCAACTGCGGGTTGCTTGACCAGTTTTCCAGCATTTTCGGGCGGGAGCATGGCCTGATCCACTCCGACTTCCGCTCCCTTGAAGTGTCCGGAGTCGATCTGGCTACAGATGTCGAATTTCTTGTTGTCAACCCGAAGGTAAAGCATAGCCTTGCCGACTCGCCCTATAATGAACGACGCGAGCGTTGCGAGCAGGCCGCGGCTCAGTTGGCCGACCTTCTGCCCCATAAAGTCACTGCCTTGCGCGATGTCTCCTGGGAGGAGTTTGAGTCCTGCAAAGAACAAATCGCCCCTCAGGCCGCGAAGCGTGCCGCCCATGTTGTTGGCGAAATCACTCGGGTTGAATCCGGTGTTGATGCGTTGGCTAAAGGGGATCTGAAAGCCTTTGGCAAAATGCTTTTCGAGTCGCACCAGAGCTCCATCGACAACTTTGAAAACTCCTGCGCAGAACTTGACGTGGTGGTGGATGCCGCCCGCGAAGCTGGCGCGCTCGGCGCACGTCTTTCCGGTGGCGGTTTTGGCGGCGCAGCCATTGTGATGGTGCATACCGCCGAGGCGAAGGTCATCGGCGAAAAAATCCGGGCGATTTGTAAAACAAAAGAGATTGAACCGGACATCATCGAAATCACCCCGTCTGCAGGCGCAAGGGTACTCTCCTCGTTCTGCGAATACGGGGTTGTATAGATTATTGTTCACAAAAAGCTTAAGCGAAAAAGAAGTATGGAAGTTGAGAATAGACTATCGGGCAACTCAGCGCTGGCAGGAGTGAGTACATGCTGGCCAAAACTCTCCGCTCCGGAACAGGCCGTTATTGCGGATCTGCTGGAAGCGGATCAGGGCCATCTCTTTGCCGATTGGGATGAACCGGGCACAGAGGATCAGGCCAAAGCCGCCTTTCTGGACGATCTCCTCCGGATCAACGAATCCTATCCGGGTGGGCTGACCGGCTACATTGCCAACGCGCGCGATCTGCTGGCGGAAGCCAAAGAAGGCAAAAACCCGTTTGAGGGGTTTGTTCCGCAACAGCCCGACACGGTCAACCTGACCGAACTCAATGAGGAGTATGATCGCTATGAACGGCTGGGAAGAGACCACTTCGACAAAACCGCTTTCGTGCTGGTGGCGGGCGGCCTCGGCGAGCGGCTGGGCTACTCCGGCATCAAGCTCGACATCCCGGTTGAGGTGACCGAAACCACGACCTACCTCGCGCACTATGCCGCCAACCTCAAGGCGATGGAGTCGCGCATGAGCTCGCCTCGCCCGGTACCGTTCATCATTATGGTTTCCGAAGACACCCAGGCGAAAACCGTCGCCTCGCTCGAAGCCAACCACTGGTTCGGGCTCAAAAAAGAACAAGTCCATATTCTCAAGCAGGAACTCGTTCCGGCCATTGCCGATAACGACGGACACCTCGCGCTGAAGACGCGGTACGAATTGGTTCTCAAGCCGCATGGCCACGGCGACATCCATATGCTTCTCCACACCAGCGGAATCGCTGCCCAGCTCGAAGAGCAGGGGATTGAACACCTCGTTTTTATCCAGGACACCAACGGACAGGTCTTCAACGCCGTGCCCGCCGCGCTCGGTGTATCCGTGGAAAAAGGGTTCGACTTCAACTCCATCGCGGTCAACCGCATCCCCGGCGAAGCGGTCGGCGGGTTGGCAAAGCTGGTCAAAGGCGACACGCAGTTGACGCTGAACGTCGAGTATAATCAACTCGACCCGCTACTGCGTGCCACCATCAGCCCGGAAGGCGATGTGCCAAACGAACAGGGTTTTTCTGTCTTCCCCGGAAACATCAACATTCTGGTCATCAACGTCGCCACCTACGTTCAGATTCTCAAACGAACCCAAGGTATTATCGCTGAGTTCGTCAACCCCAAGTATGCCGACGAAACCAAAAGCGCCTTCAAAAAGCCGACCCGCCTCGAAACGATGATGCAGGATCTGCCGAAGCTTTTCGGTGCCGAAGAAAAAGTCGGCGTCTCCATCTTTGACCGGCGCTGGTCCTTTTCGGCCAACAAAAACAAGATGGCGGATGCCGCAGTCAAACACGCAGCGGGTGGCCCCTCCGAATCCGCCGCGACCGCCGAATCCGACTTCTATCTGGCGGGCCGCATGAAACTGGCTGCCGCCGGTGTGCAGGGGAGCGAATCTGCCGAAGAACTGATTCACGGGGTTCCGTTCACGCGCGGCCCGCGCGTACTTCTGCGCCCCTCCTTTGCGCTGACGCTTAACGAGGTCCGCTCCAAAATCTCCGGCGGCTCCATCGCCGACGAAGCGACGCTGATTCTTGACGGGAAAGACATCACGCTGGAGAACGTCGAGCTCGCCGGGCGCTCCGCACTGCTCATCAAGGCCTGTGACGGCGCAAAGGTGACCGTCAAAAACCTGAAGGTCGAAAACGACGGCTTTGAACTGGTGAAGCTCACGGACGAAGAACAGGCCAGCGACGCGACCCCCGAGTATCTTCGAATTCGCGGGTACCGTATCGAAGACCGAGGCGCGAAGAGATACGAATTCACCGAGCCCGGTGAGTATGTCGTCGAGGTTGATCACGTTCCATAATTTTTGAATATAGAAACTGGAGAGAAAAATATGAAGGTACTGGTCGCAGGCGGAGCAGGATATATTGGAAGCGTTACCACAGAAAGGCTCTGTGATGCGGGGCACGATGTCACCGTGTTGGATAATCTGGAACGGGGACACCGCGAGGCGGTTGATTCGCGGGCTGCGTTTGTACAGGCCGATCTCCGGAAGCCGGATGAACTCGACGCCGCCCTGCAAAAAGTCCGGCCCGAAGCGGTGATTCACTTTGCCGCCTACATTGAAGTTGGAGAGTCAATGACCGACCCGCTTCCCTTCTTCGAAAACAACGTCAGCGGCTCGCTCAATCTCATGAAGGCCATGGTGGCTGCGGAGTGCAAAAAACTGATCTTTTCCTCCACCTGCGCCACATACGGCACACCAAAAAAAATGCCGATGGATGAAACCCTGCCGCAGAAGCCCGAAAGCGTCTACGGCGAGTCCAAACTGCTTTGCGAAAAGATCTTCGAGTGGGCCGGGCAGATTCACGGGGTCGAATGCGTGTTCCTGCGCTACTTCAACGCCTGCGGTGCCACCGAAAAATATGGCGAAGCACACAACCCGGAATCGCACCTCATTCCACTCGTACTGCAGGTGCCGATGGGCCAGCGCGAAAAGATCTTCATCTTCGGCGAAGACTACGAAACCCGCGACGGAACCTGCGTGCGCGACTACATCCACATCAAGGATCTCGCACAGGCGCATATCCTCGCGCACAAGCCCGGCATCGCCGGCGCGTTCAACCTCGGTAATGGCGATGGCTACACCGTCAAAGAAGTCATCGATGTTTGCCGAGAAGTGACCGGCCATCCGATTCCGGCTGAATCGCAGCCCCGCCGCGCGGGCGACTGCACCGCGCTCGTCGCCGATGCAACCAAGGCCAAAACCGTTCTCGGCTGGGATCCGCAGCACACCGACCTGAAAGAGATTGTCCAGAGTGCATGGAGCTGGCACCAGGCCCACCCCACCGGCTATTGAGAGGTTCATTCATGAAGTTACAGACGGCTCCCCGCTTGCGTGCGGAGCCGTTGCCCGTTATGATGCGCCGCTTTTGAAGGAGAGATTATGCAGGACAACGAATATCGGCAGCAACGCATCGAGAATATGGAAAAAATGGCCGGCGCAGGCTTTCCCGCCTACGGAAACGCATTTGACCGCACCGCAACACTCAAACAGCTCCATGTGGACTTTGAAGAGGGCCGGCAGGTCAAAGCCTGTGGACGCATTGTCGCAATCCGCAAAATGGGCAAGATGGCCTTCGCGCATCTTTCCGACGGCTCGGCCAGATTTCAGCTGATGGTCAAAAAGGATCTTCTCGGCGAAGAGAATTTTGCAGCCTTCAAACTATTGGACCTCGGCGACATTATCGGTGTTTACGGTGAGTTGTTCATCACCCGCACGGAAGAAGAGACCGTTCGCGTCAGCGAGTGGTCGCTTCTTTCTAAATCGCTTTTGCCGCCCCCCGAAAAATTCCACGGCTTGCAGGATGTCGAAACCCGATACCGGCAGCGCGAGATCGATCTAATTTCCAACGAAGAGGTGATGGCCCTCTTTAAAAAGCGGTCCGCCATGTTGAGCGAAATCCGCCGCTTTCTCGAAGATCGCGGCTACTTTGAGGTGGAAACCCCGATGATTCAGGCCATCGCCGGTGGCGCGGCCGCCAATCCGTTCAAGACGCACTACAAAGCACTTAGCACGGATATGTTTTTCCGCATCGCGCCGGAACTCTATCTCAAACGGCTTATCGTCGGTGGCATGGATAAAGTATTCGAACTGAACCGCAACTTTCGTAATGAAGGGCTCGACCGCACGCATAACCCGGAGTTTACCGTCCTCGAAA
>JAUXCB010000132.1 GCA_030619095.1 Verrucomicrobiota bacterium
AGAACGGCGAGTTCACCGTTAACATCGCACTGATCGAAAACGGTCGCCCGGTCCTGGGTGTCGTCTATGCGCCGGTTTTGGGGATTGTGTATTGTGGGACGTTGGATGTAGAAGGTGGGATGTCCGAGGCGTGGAAGGCGGTGGACTGTGTCGACAAATCCGTTGATGAAGTTTTGCAGTCAGCGGTTTCACTTCCTACTTCCAACCTCCAACCTCCCACAGCACAACGCGCGTTGCGCGTTGTGGCTTCTCGTTCTCATTGCAACGATGAAACCCAAGCATTCATCGCAGATTTAGAAGCAAAGCACGGAGCCGTCGAGCTGGTTTCGAGCGGCAGTTCGCTCAAGCTTTGTCTGGTTGCTGAAGGGTCTGCGGATATTTATCCTCGGATTGCCCCGACGATGGAATGGGATACCGCCGCCGCGCAGGCGGTCGTTGAGGCTTCCGGGGGAAGAGTCGTCAAATACGATCCCGCCGTTCCGGCGGTATCTTACCTCTGTGGGAAGTTGGACGTAGAAAGTGGAACGTCACATCTCACATCTCACATTTCACATTCAACAGAGGCTTTGTCTTATAACAAAGCCAATTTGTTGAATCCGTATTTTGTAGTAAAACGATAAAAAAAAAGGGGGGGGGTCAGTCCCGTAATCTAGTAATTTTCATTGACGCACTTTGAGAAATCACTCAATATCGAACGATGCCAAGGAAACCAAGAATTGAATTTGCGGGGGCGGTTTATCATGTGATGAGTCGCGGGAACCGTCAGGAGGCGATTTTTTTAGAGGATCGGGATCGTGAGATTTTTTTGGATACGCTGGGAGAGGCGTGTGAGCGTACCGGGTGGAGGGTTCATGCCTTCGTTTTAATGGGGAATCACTATCACTTGTTGATTGAAACTCCAGAGGCAAATCTTGTGGCGGGAATGAAGTGGCTGCAGGGAACGTATACGCAACGTTTTAATACGCGGCATAAGGTTTGGGGGCATTTGTTTCAGGGTCGCTATAAGGCGTTGCTTGTGGATGCGTGCCGAGGGGATTATTTTTCGGTTCTTGGCGGTTATATCCATTTGAATCCGGCGCGAGCCCGTTTGTTTGATCTGGAGAGCGAGATGCTATCTGATTTTGTTTGGAGCAGCTATCCGCTCTATTTACATCCATCTAAGCGACCGAGCTGGCTGACGGTATCGCGGATGTTAAGGAGTTTGGGACTTTCTGATGATTTGTCGGGCCGAAGACAATATTTTCAACGGATGCAGAAGCGAGTTGGAGAGATGTTGTGCTCTGAGCGACCGTGGGATTTGGATGCGCGATGGGCGAATATACGACGCGGATGGTGTTTCGGAGCGGATGAGTTCAGAGAGGAAATGCTAGAAAAGATACAGAATTTACCGGGGGAGCGAGTTTCTTTTTCTGGAGAAGAGGTTCGGCTGCACGATGAGCAGGAGGCGGAACGACTTCTCGTTGAGGGGATGACGACGCTGGGATTAAAAGAAGATGATATGTCTACCTTGCGTAAAGGCGCGGAAGCGAAGGCGTTGCTAGCGTGGTTAATGCGAAAACACACCGTAGTAACTAACGCATGGATTGCAGAACGCTTGCAGATGGGGCGTCCAGACTGTTTATCGCGCTATCCGCGCAGGATTGCTGAAAGTCAGGATATGGGCGTGGTTTGGAAAAGAAAGCAACTTGAGAGATTACTAAATTACGGGACTGACCCCGCTGGGGTTTGAAAAATTATGAGCGGATACAATTTATCGCATTTGAAGCAGTTGGAAGCGGAAAGCATCCACATTATCCGGGAGGTGGCGGCGGAATTTCAAAATCCCGTGATGCTTTATTCGATCGGGAAAGATTCGTCGGTGATGCTGCATTTGGCGCACAAGGCATTCCTGCCGGGGAAAATCCCGTTTCCACTGATGCACGTCGATACGCAATGGAAATTTAAGGAAATGTATAAGTTTCGCACGCTGATGGCGGAAAAATATGAGGTGGACGTGAAGGTCTGGATTAATCCCGAGGGTAAGGATCAGGTTGGCCCGTTCTCACACGGGTCGGAAAAGCACACGCAGATCATGAAGACTGATGGGCTCAAGCAGGCTCTCGAGCACTATGGCTTCGATGCCGCTTTTGGCGGGGCTCGCCGCGATGAGGAGAAGAGCCGCGCCAAAGAGCGCGTCTACAGCTTCCGTAACGAATTTCATCAGTGGGATCCGAAAAATCAGCGCCCCGAGCTTTGGAACCTCTATAACGCCAAAATCAATAAAGGTGAATCCATTCGCGTGTTCCCGCTCTCCAACTGGACGGAGCTCGACATCTGGCTCTACCTGCTTCGCGAAGAGATTCCGATTGTTCCGCTTTACTTCGCCAAGGAACGCCCGGTCGTTGAGCGCGACGGAACGCTCATCATGGTTGACGATGATCGTATGGTATTCAAAGAGGGCGAAACCGCGATGATGAAAAAAGTGCGGTTCCGCACGCTCGGTTGTTATCCGCTGACGGGTGCGGTGGAATCCGAAGCCGAAACGGTCGAAGAGATTGTGCAGGAAATGCTCCTCACCACCACCTCCGAGCGCCAGGGCCGCGTGATCGACGGTGACAATTCATCCATGGAAGACAAAAAGAAGGATGGCTATTTTTAGAATAGCTGATAGCGGATAGCATTTAGATTTTAGCTATGGGCTATTTTGGGAGAGCTGATTGTCGTTAGCTTGTAGCAGGTAGTATTTAGCTAAAATCCACCAGCGAACATCTATCAACTGTAGAAAAATGCGCGACTACAAAAAAATAAAAGCATGGGAGCTAGCTCATCAGGTAGCATTAAGTGTGTATCGCAGCACCGCACATTTTCCTGCATCAGAGCAGTCTGGAATCACCTCCCAGTTGAGACGCGCGGCATCTTCGGTGCCTGCGAATATTGCGGAGGGAAGTGGTCGGACTACAGATAAGGATTTTCTTCGTTTTCTGGATATCGCATTGGGATCCTTGAAAGAGACGGAGTATTTTTTGCAGTTATCGAATGATTTGAACTATTTAGACGAAACGGAATGGATGCACTTGGGCGAGCAGGTTAATGAATCGTTGAGGTGTTTGGTGGGATTCATAAAAGCGGTACGTCCCTAGCAGACCTATAAGCCATCATCTACAAGCTATAATCTAATTGAAGGAATGTAATGACTGACCCAACCTATAAAATTCAAGAAGAAGATTTGATCCGCGACGATATCAGCGAATACCTGAACCGTCACGAAACGAAGGATCTTTTACGACTGCTGACCTGCGGTTCGGTGGATGACGGTAAGTCGACGCTGATCGGGCGTCTGTTGTACGACAGCCATATGATCTATGAGGATCAGCTCGAGAAGGTCATGAAAGATTCGAAGGTGTACGGCACGACCGATGAAAGCTTCGACCCGGCGCTTCTGACCGACGGCCTGAAGGCTGAGCGTGAGCAGGGGATTACGATCGACGCGGCGTATCGCTATTTCTCGACCGACAAGCGCAAGTTCATCATTGCCGACACGCCCGGCCACGAGCAATACACGCGCAACATGGCGACCGGTGCTTCGACCTGTGACCTTGCAGTCATTCTGATTGATGCCCGCTACGGTGTGATTACCCAGACCAAGCGGCATAGTTTCATCTGTTCACTGCTTGGAATCAAACACGTCATTGTTGCCGTTAACAAAATGGATTTAGTGGACTGGTCCGAGGAGAAATACGAGCAGATTAAGAGCGACTATAATGCGTTTGTTGCCCGCTTGAATTTCTCGGATATTCATTTTATTCCAATGTCCGCCCTCAAAGGCGATAACGTGGTCAACCACAGTAAAAACCTCTCGTGGTACGACGGGCCGACGTTCCTGCACCATCTGGAAAATGTGAATATTTCGACCGACCGCAACCTGATCGATATGCGCCTGCCGGTGCAGTACGTGTTGCGTCCGAATCTCGACTTCCGCGGCTTCAGCGGAACGATGGCCTCTGGTGTGGTGCGGGTTGGCGACGCAGTCGCCAGTCTTCCGTCGCGGCAGGAGTCGAAGATCAAGGCGATCTGCGGGCCGGACGGCGAAATTTCCGAAGCGTTCGCTCCGCAGGCCATCACGGTGACCTTGGAAGATGAGATTGATGTGTCGCGTGGCAACATGCTTGTCCCGGTCAAAAACATTCCGCATGTTGGAAACGAATTCGAGGCCATGGTGGTTTGGATGCATGAGGAGAAAGCAGTCGCCGGACGTAGCTACCTGATCAAGCACGCCACCAGTATGGTGCCCGGTGTGCTTTCCAGTATTCGTTACAAAGTGGACGTCAACACCATGAAGCGCGCAAAAGATGGTGATGGCGTGGACGGTAGAACGTTGGATGTAGACTCTGGAGCCACTAGCTATCAGCCATTAGCTACTAGCAATCATTCAGTTGAAGCGGAGCTTCAACTGAACGAGATTGGTCGTTGTCACATCACCTTGCATCGCCCGATTGCCTTTGACCCCTACGACCGGAATCGCGCGACCGGCGCGTTCATCATCGTCGACCGCATGACCAATGCGACCGTCGGTGCCGGCATGATTGTCGACCGGATTGTCGCCAAATCGAAAACGGCAGCTCCGGTTAGCAAAAACATTGTTAAAAGCGACAGTCTCGTTTCGGATGAAGAACGTCACGAGTTGTTGGGTCAGCAGGGGGCCACCCTTTGGCTGACCGGATTGAGCGGCTCCGGGAAGTCGACCATTGCCCGCCAGTTAGAGCGCGAACTCACGGATATGGGACGTGCCTGCACTATTCTCGATGGCGATAATATTCGTCACGGACTCAATCGCGACCTTGGGTTTTCCGCCGAAGACCGTTCGGAAAATATCCGTCGCGTTTCGGAGGTTGCAAACCTCTTCAACGATGCGGGAATTATTGTGATTACCGCCTTCATTTCGCCCTATCGCGCAGATCGTGATCAAGCCCGGGAGATTGTAAATGGCGGAGCCCGTTTGAACGACTCAACGAATCCGCAGGAACTGCGGTTCGTTGAAATATTCGTCGATACCCCGCTGGAGGTTTGCGAACAGCGTGACCCGAAAGGGCTCTATAAAAAGGCGCGAGCGGGTGAAATTCCGCAATTCACCGGAATTACCGATCCCTACGAGGCTCCGGAGAAACCGGAGCTGATCCTTCCGGCCGCAGACCTGTCAGCCGAAGCCTCCGTCGACGCCGTCGTCGCCAAACTGCGCGAAGAGGGAATCATCGGATAAATTTTTAG
>JAUXCB010000064.1 GCA_030619095.1 Verrucomicrobiota bacterium
CCCTGCGTGAACATAAAGTCGCGATAAAGAACCTCCCCATGCGCAACCTGCTTTGCCGCGTATAGATACCAGCCCTCATCCTGATTCAGCTCTCCAAGAAAAAGATTCGCCGCACTGAGCAGAACACTCAGCCCAACCACGGATACAACAACCGATCTCCATATGCTTCGTTTCATGATGAGAAACATCTTGCCCTCTGTTGCCCCCTTTTCCGAACACTTTTCCAAAGTTTGGAACAACTTTTGAGCTCTACGGGATTGCCCCTTCCCACCCGTGCGTGGTATCAACTCCAGATGTATTTGAAATCCGTTGATCTGATTGGCTTTAAAAGCTTCGACGAAAAAACACGCTTGGAGTTTGAGCCGGGCATGACAGCCATTGTCGGGCCAAACGGCTGTGGAAAAAGTAATGTCTCCGATGCGGTTCGCTGGGTCCTCGGCGAATCGCGCGCACGCGCGCTGCGCGGTGCCACCATGGAAGACTGCATCTTTAACGGCACCGACTCCCACAAGCCACTCGGCATGGCCGAAGTCACTCTGACCCTCGCTGACTGCGAACAAACCCTCGACCTCGGCCTCCACGAAATCAGCATCACCCGCCGCGTCTTCCGCACCGGTGAAAGCGACTATTTCATCAACAAAAAAGCCTGTCGCCGAAAAGACATCCACCGCCTTTTCATGGATACCGGTATCGGCACCGACTCCTACTCCATCATGGAGCAAGGAAAAATCGACCAAATCCTCTCCTCGCGCCCCGACGACCGCCGCGCCGTCTTCGAGGAAGCCTCCGGAATCACTAAATACAAAACCGACAAAAGAGAGGCATTGCGCAAGCTCGAACAGACCGAAGCCAACCTGCTGCGCCTGGCCGATGTCATCCGCGAGGTCAAACGGCAGATCATCTCGCTCCAGCGGCAGGCCGGAAAGGCCCAGCGTTACAAAACCATCCAGGCCGAATTGCGAAAACTCGATATCTACGTCACTCGCAACCAGCTAGTCACACTCGAAAAATGTATCGAAGAAATCGCAACCCAACTCGAAACGCTTCGCCTGAAGGCGGACAAATCCCACCACGCCATCGACGCCGCCGACACCCAAACCGACACCCTGCGCGCAGAACTTCAGGAGCTGGAAAACACGATTGGCACCGCCATGGCCGAATCCATGCGTGCCAAAAACGAACTCCATCGCACACAGCAAACGATCCAGACCAATCGCGAGCGGATCACCGAGCTCGAATCCCTCGCCCAGCAAAATACCAAAGAGTCAGAAACCGCCCGCGAACATCTCTCCGGCCATCAGAATGCACTGAAAGAAATCGTCCGTCTGGTTGAAACCGCCGAGACGGAAAAAGCAGACACCCGCGCCGCACTGGAAACGGCGACCGAACAGCAGCGTCAGACCGAAGAGGAAGTCCATACGGGTCGCGATGCACTCAATCGCCTCCGCAGCGACTCGATGGAACTCGACGCCCGGATCGGCCGCCTCCAAAACGAACTCTCCGAACTCGACGCCAAGGAGCGCGCCAGCGTCATCCGCAAAGAACAGTTTGCCGCCGAAAAAACCAGCCTTGAACGCGCACTCGCCTCCTATGAAGAACGCCGGGAACAAATGGCCAATCAGGTCGAGGCGCTGCGGCAAGCCGTCACCACTCAAGAACAGACCCTCGAAGAACTGAAAACCCAACGGACCACCTTTGCCGAACAAATTCAAAAACTGAACAACGAAACCGTCGAACTCACCCGACAACTGGCCGACAAAAATGCCCGCCTCGACATGATTGCCGAAACCCGCGAAGAAGGCCTGCCGGCCGGGGCACGCCACCTGCTCGAAATCGGTGATGAAAATGTGATTGGACCGCTGGCTGAACAATTCACCGCCAACGACGGGTTCGAAACCGCGCTCGAAGCGGTTCTCCGCCCTTGGATGGATGCGCTAATCGTACGTAGCCGCACGGGTGCCCGCAACGCCCTCACCCTGCTCTCCGGAAGCGATCACGGTGCCGTCCGCCTCCTTGCCGCCGATGCGCCGACATCCCAGCCAGTGAGCGCGGAAGGAACCCCGCTTCTGAAGCAGGTGGCCTTCTCCGACGAAATCCGCCCACTGGCCACTCAACTGCTTGCCAACGTATTTGTGGCCGACACCCTGCAGGCCATCCCCCTCACCCTCCCCGTCGGTGCCATTTTCGTCACCCGGCACGGCGAACTACTGACCGCCGAAGGCGCGGCAGAACTCTGGAAACCAGAAGAAGGCGAACTCAATCCGCTGGGTCGCCACCACCTTCGCGAGCAGCTTCAAACCGACATCCTGCGATTGGAAAAAGAGCTGGGCGAAAAACGGGATCGACTCGACACCCTCCGTGCCGAGCAGAACGGCGCAGGCGATGCACTCGAAACCGCACGCGCCGAGCTCGACACCCGCCGCCGGGCCCTCGCCATTCAGGAAGGCGAAGCACAGGTCATCAGCCGCGAACTCAGTAGCGCTCGGGACCGGGTTGAAACCGTCACCTTCGAACTCCAGACCTTGCTCAGTGAAAAAGGCTCCGGCGAAACCCGCCAGACATCTGTGGCGCGCGAAGGTGCCGAAGCGCGTGAACAACTGATAAAAACCCGCCAGACCATCTCCTCGCATACCGAAGAACTCAACGCACTTGAGGAACGTCGTGCGCAGGCTCTCTCCGAAACCTCGGAATGCCGCATACAATATTCCCAGCGCGAGCAGCGGCTCGAATCGCTCCTCAGCCGCCGCCAGCCTCTTGAGGCACGCTTGAAAGAACTTCAGGATGTCATCGAAGAACGCACACGCGGGGTCAACAGCTATCAGGAACGTATCGCACAGCTGCTACAAACCAGCACCTCCGCCACAGAACGTCTTGACGAACTGAACCATGCCGTCACCTCATCGGAAACGAACCTCGCCGAAGCCCGACACGTGCGCGAAGGAAAAACCCGCGACCTGTCCGAACACGAGCGCAGCTTGCGCACGCTACAGCAGAAGCTCGAAGAACTTCAGGGAGAGAAAACCGGCTTTGAAGTGGAGATGGCCGAACAGCGGATGCGCCACCAGAATGCCGCTGATCGCCTGACGAGCACCTGGCATATCACGCTCGAGGAACTTTCCCGCGAGCCGGAACCCCAATGGGACGAAGACGGTATCCCATCGATGGAGGAACTCGAAACGCAGGTCGCCGAATACCGCGCCAAACTTGATTCTATGGGGCCGGTCAACCTCGTCGCCATCGAAGAACACGCCGAACTCGAAGAGCGCTTCGCCTTCCTCAATCAACAGGAAGCCGACCTCAACAAGGCGAGAACCCAGCTGCTCGAAATGATCAAAAAGATCAATGAAACCACCACCGAAATGTTCAAGGACACCTTCGATAAAGTGAACGCCAACTTCGGCGAAATGTTCAAAAGCCTCTTCGGCGGCGGCTCTGCCAAGCTGGTGTTGGTGGATGAGGAAGATGTGCTTGAATCCGGCATTGAGATCATCGCCCGCCCGCCCGGGAAAAAGCTGCAGACCATTTCCCTGCTCTCCGGCGGCGAGCGCACGATGACCGCGGTCGCCCTGCTCTTCTCACTGTTTAAAGTAAAGCCCAGCCCGTTCTGCGTACTCGACGAACTCGATGCCGCGCTCGACGAAGCGAACGTCAATCGCTTTGTAGCGATGGTACAAACCTTCCTCGATCAATCGCAATTTATCCTGATCACCCACAGCCGCCAGACCATTGCGGCCGCGGATGTGATTTATGGCGTCACCATGCCCAACCGCGGTATTTCGCGTGTCATGTCGATGAAGTTCGCCGACTATCAGGACTCCGACGACGCCAAAACCTAGCCCTCCGTATTGCGTTTCAACACGTTGCGAAACAAAGGCCACACCCCTTCCAACGCTTGGAAAAACTACGCATTGGCCCCTTTCACCCAGCAAGGAAAAGGTTGCCTAATTTTGGAAGAGTTGTACGGTTGCTCCCGAAAGAAGGTTCGAATGAATGACTCTCTACTACCTCAACGTATCGCCTTCCTGGGCGATTATCTGCCGCGACAATGCGGAATCGCGACCTTTACGCATGACCTTTGCGAGGCCATCGCGGACGCAGCTCCGGAGTCGGACTGTTTCGCAGGAGCGGTCAACGACCGCACAGAGGGCTACGACTATTCGACCCGCGTGCATTTCGAACTTCAGGAAAAGGAACTGGACTCCTACCGCCGTGCGGCCGATTTTTTAAATTTCAACAACACGGATGTTCTTTGCGTGCAACATGAATTCGGCATCTACGGCGGCTCCGCCGGAAGCCATTTGCTGGCGCTGTTGAACGAAGTTCAAATGCCCGTGATCACCACGCTGCACACCCTTCTGCAAAAACCCACCTCTTCGCAACGCAAGGTGATGGATGAGCTTGCGATTCGCAGTGAGCGGCTGGTGGTGATGACCCGCAAGGGGGCTGACATTCTGCGCGACACCTATGGCGTGCCGGATTCAAAGGTAGACATCATTGCTCACGGAATTCCCGACCTGCCGTTTGCCGACTCCAGCTCTTATAAGGAGCAGCTCGGCGTCGCGGGTCGCCAGGTACTTTTAACCTTTGGGCTGATCGGACCGGGCAAAGGGATTGAGTATGCGATTGAAGCCCTGCCGGAAATTGTACGAAAACATCCGAACGTGGTCTATCTCGTACTGGGCGCCACACACCCCCACCTGCTGGCGCACGAGGGCGATCAATATCGCCTCCGCCTCGAACGACTCGTCGAAGACCGGGGTGTGAAGGAACATGTCATTTTCTACAACCGCTTTGTATCGCTCGAGGATCTGAAAGAATTTATCGGGGCAACGGACATTTACCTCACACCCTATCTTAACGAAGCACAGGTAACCTCCGGCGCGCTGGCCTATGTTTTCGGCGCGGGAAAAGCCGTGGTTTCGACACCCTACTGGCATGCCGCCGAACTGCTCGCAGACGGACGCGGCGTTCTGGTTCCGTTTAAGAACCCGCAAGCAATTTCCAACGGGGTCTGCGATTTACTGGACGATCCGGCGCGTCTGGAAAAAATCAGAAGCGATGCCTATGCGATGGGCCTCGAAATGCGCTGGCCCGTGGTGGCTCAACACTATCTCGAATCGTTCCAGCGCGCGCGTGCCGACCGAAAAATCACCTCCCGCAAAGCCTTTGGCCAACGGACGCTCGGCAACCGGCCCTACGAGCTTCCCCCGTTGCGGCTCGACCATATCGTTCGCATGAGCGACGACACCGGCATCTTCCAGCACGCGACCTATAACGTGCCGAACTTTCACGAGGGCTACTGCGTCGACGACAACGCACGGGCCTATATCCTCTGTACGTTGCTCGAAGAATTCGGAACCCAATCCTCTTCAAAAATTCTGGGAAATCTGGCCAGCAACTATCTCGCGTTCAACGCGGCATCACTCGATTACCAAAGCGGACGCTTCCGCAACTTTATGAGCTACGGACGTGAATGGCTGGAAGAAGCCGGCAGTGAAGACAGCCATGCGCGCGCACTTTGGGCCGCAGGCACCGGTGCGGGTCGTTCGCGCGATGAGGGACACAGCAAACTGGCCGCCCGTCTTTTTGAGTGCGGGTTGCCGGCACTGGAATCGTTCACCTCCCCCCGCGCCTGGGCATTCGCCCTGCTCGGCATCCATGAATATCTGCGGCGCACTCACACAGACCCGACGATCAGTGTGATGCGCGAAACATTGACCGAAAAACTCGTGCGGTTGTGGAACCATTGCGCGAGCGATGAATGGCCATGGTTCGAACCGTATCTCACCTACGACAATGCCCGCCTTTGCCAGGCTCTCATTCTCAGTGGTCAATGGATGCCCCATGGAGAAGCTTATGAAATCGGCCTAAAATCGTTGCAGTGGTTGATCTCCGTTCAGAAATCTGAGGCCGGACATTTTCGACCCATCGGCAACGACGGGTTTTATTTACGTGACGGCGCCCGCGCCGACTTCGACCAGCAACCGATCGAAGCTCAAGCAATGGTCTCTGCCTGTCATGAAGCCTTTCGTGCCACGCAAGATCCCATCTGGTCCGCCGAAGCGAAGTGCGCCTTTGAGTGGTTCCTCGGGCGCAACGACTGCGGGTTGCCGCTGTACGATTTCAAAACCGGCGGCTGCAGCGATGGACTGCATTTCGACCGAATCAACGAGAATCAGGGGGCTGAGTCCACGTTGGCCTTCCACCTTTCTCTGGCCGAAATGAACTACGCCGAACACCTGATCACCGACCCGCCGGTTCCAGAACTAAAATAGAGAATTCGTCCTATGAATACCGTCCTCAACTGCCGCCAGAAAATCATGTTGCACCCGGACAGCGCACGGGTCATCCTCCGCCCCTTCATTCCCGGCAAGGTTCATCTCATCACCGCCATTATCGGCCGGGCACTCGCCCTGACCGAGGAAGACGTCGTCCGCCAGCTGGATGCTGTACGGGCCGAGTTCAGTGATCGGCATTTCGACATCGAATCGATTTTGCATGCCCACTACGAAAAAGTTCACCAACACGTCACCACGACCTCCCCGCTTTCACCGGAACGACAATGGCTGATCGGGGCACTGTTTTCCGGTGAATATTCTCTGGAATCCGCCGCTCTGTTCAACCCCTCCATCGTGCCGCACCCCGACCAAAGCGATGTCCCGGCCGGCGGGTTGCGATTCATCATGAGCCTGCGCGCAACGGGTGAAGGTCATATCTCATCCATTGAGTTTCGCGAAGGCCACATCGCGCCCGACGGCGACATCACCATTGATCCGGTTTCCCGCTTCGTTACCCCTCCGAAAATTCTCCCCAACCCCAGCTACGAAAAAAAATCCTTCATCACCAAACTCAAAGAAATGGATTTTGACGACAAATATGTCTGCGCTGTGATGGGTCCCCTCAACGAACACTTCACGCGCAACGACTTAAACCGGCAAATAGAGATCGTTCGTCATAACAACCAACCGGGAACCCATCATCTGAAGCGTACGATTGAGCATATCCAATGGCTGGCCGACTCCAACTATGAGCTTCTCTTCTCCGACCAGCTCGACATGAGCGAACGCATCATCTTCCCCGTCTCGCCCAACGAAAGCAACGGCATTGAAGACGCGCGCTTTGTCCGCTTCATCGACGACGACGGATCGGTCATGTATTACGCCACCTACACCGCCTATAACGGACAAGAAATTCTCCCTCAACTCATTGAGACGACGGACTTTCTGCACTTCCGAATCCGTACGCTCAATGGCGGTGCGGTACAGAATAAAGGCATGGCGCTCTTCCCGCGTCGCATCAACGGGCGTTACGTCATGCTCTCGCGCCAGGACGAAGAAAATCTCTTCATCATGTTCTCCGACGGAGCCCACCACTGGAACGATCCCAAAATCATCCTTCGTCCATCCGAAATGTGGGAATCCGTAAAGGTCGGCAACTGCGGCTCACCGATCGAAACCAAAGCCGGATGGATTGTCTTCACCCACGGAGTCGGCCCCATGCGTAAATACTGTATCGGAGCCATCCTGCTCGATTTGGATGATCCCACACAGGTGATCGGCAAGTTGAAGCAACCGCTACTCTCTCCGGAAGGCAACGAACGCGAAGGGTACGTGCCCAACGTCGTCTACAGTTGCGGTGCCCTGCTCCACGGACGCGAGATTATCCTCCCCTTCGCCATCAGCGATCTGGCCTCCGCCATCGTCAGCATTAATCTGGACGACTTGATCAAAGCCTTGCTGTCCGATAAATAAGACCCCAACTGAAGAAACCACGCTTCGATTTGCTGGTTTTTTTTAAGCTTGGAAAAACCTCCGTGCCGCCACGCTAGGGACTCCAGATTGCACCCGCACATTAACTTATCATATTTTTTGATGTTGCCTTTTTGACAACTTTTCGTATTCTATCAGTTGAAACAAGGAGAACCCCATGAAAGAACTGGC
>JAUXCB010000202.1 GCA_030619095.1 Verrucomicrobiota bacterium
CATTATTGAAACACTGAAGGATCAGCGCGGAAAGTATGGCCGTTACCTCGCCGAAATATGGATTCAGCAGGGAGAATGCTGGGTGAATATTAACGACGCCCTCGTCGCCGCTGGCCATGCAGTCTATCAAAACTATTGAGGCAGTGCGTGGTGGTAAAGGAGCGAATAATTAAGTTTTCGTGCTGAGGCCTTTGATAAATTTTTTCAGGACCTGCTCGGGGCATTTGCGGAAGTTGCGATGTTCGGGACGGCGGAAAAAGGCGCTGAGCTCCGATTTGGTCACGGTGAATTCAACGCGCTGGAAGATGGCGACCATGTCGTCGGCCTGAAGTTCGAGAGCGATTCTTAGTTTTTTTAGGATTTCATTGATGGAGAGAAACTCCAAAGGTTCCGGCATTTTTCCAGAAGGGTGCGGGCCGCGTTTATCGATGATGAGGCCGTCGAGAAAACGACAGAGCAGGGTGGGGGAGAGTTCGACATAACCGGATTCATCCTCGCGCTTTAGCCAGTTGATAACTTCCTCTGCCGTCGTCTTTCGTCCGGCGTGCGAAAGCATTTCCGCGATTTTCGTGTCGTTCATATTCAGGGCGTAGCGCAACCGGCGCAGGGTGTCGTTGTGGGTCATGATTGATCTTCTTTCTGTTGACGTGCTTTACGGATGAGGTTCATGGCTTTGAAACTAATGAGCTTTTTGGTGTTTTCGTCCCAGAGGTGAATACGAAGCGATTTGAAGCTTTTCCTAAGACCGAGAGGTTCAATGTGCTGCATTTTTTGAATAGCATCGTGGCAAGCTTGCAGGTTGTAGTTGGGAATGCCGGGGTTGAGGTGGTGAATATGGTGGAGGCCAATGTTTCCGCTGAACCATTGAGCAATCTTGGGTAGCTTGTAGTATGAGCTTCCTTCGAGTGCCGCTTTAAGCGAATCGCGAACATCGTTACGCGCCCAGTAGACTTCTTCGTATTGATGCTGCACGTAGAACAGCCATATGCCGAGTGTGGCGGCCAGGATGGTGACTGGAATCTGAATCAGCAGGTAGGTCGCATATCCAATGGTCTGGCCTGCGAGCAGTAGCAACAGGAGCAATGCGAGGTTGGTGATGTAGACGCTGAGCCGCCCTTTGTGCTGGATGCCTTTCTGTGAAAACCGGTGAAAGACGAGGAATACATACGAAGGCCCAACGCCAAACATAAAGAGCGGGTGCCGAAAGATGCGATAGATGATTCGTCTTAATTTTGGTGCGGTGATGTATTCTTCAACCGTCAAGGTCCAGATGTCGCCCACGCCGCGTTTGTCCAAGTTTCCGGCCGTGGCATGATGGCTAATATGCGATGCTCCCCAGTCGCGGAAAGGGGTGGAGACGAGAATGCCGGTTATGTATCCAACGAGCCTGTTTGCCCCTTTTGATTTAAAATACGACGAGTGGCAGCAGTCGTGAAAAACAATGAAGACCCGAACCAGAAACGGTCCGGCGAGGAGCATGGACACCACCCCGATCCAATTGGGTAATTCTGTTTTAAAGGAATAGATCGCGAGAGCCCATAGACCAAAATAAGGGATCAAGGTATTGACGATCTGCCAGATTCCCTTGCTACGGCTCGGGGTTGTAAAGTTTAGGATCACCCGGTTGAGCACCTGCCGGGTTATCGGCTCATTGGTTGTGTTTTCAGCCATACTGATGTTCATCCTTTTCGTGCGGCGTGTAACCTACCCGAAACCGATGGAGTGGCGAGCCTATATAGTAGAAAATAGCCGATGCCTCATTCTTTTTTCGCTTTGCCTATCCCGGGGTTTCCGCTTAACTCTGCCGCTTTTACTAATGGGAATTTTTAATGTTCGAAAACCTATCGTCTGCCTTGCAGAAAACATTCAAGAACCTTCGCGGCTACGGAAAGCTGAGCGAGAAGAACGTGAAGGATGCCCTGCGCGAGGTGCGCCTCGCGCTGCTGGAGGCGGATGTGAACTTTCGCGTGGCCCGCGATTTCGTGGCGCGCGTGCAGGAATCCTGCTTGGGCGAGGAGGTGCTCGATAGTGTCACCCCGGGCCAGCAGATCATTAAACGGGTAAACGATGAACTCGTTGACCTCTTTGGCGGTGCGCATAAGGAATTTGATCTGACCGGAAACCCGGCATCGGTCATGCTGATGGGTTTGCACGGCTCAGGAAAAACCACTACAGCGGGAAAACTGGCCAATCGCTGGAAAAAGTCGGGCCGCCGCGTGCTCCTCGTTGCGTGCGATATCCGTCGACCAGCCGCCGTCGAACAACTTTCAATTCTGGCAAAGCAGGTCGGCGTGGAGATCCTTAAGCCGGAGCCGTCCGAGACCGTCCCGATGCTCGGCAAGCGCGCGGCAAAGTTTACTAAGGAGGGGAAATACGACGTGGTGATTTACGACACCGGCGGGCGCTTCCAAGTGGATGACGAACTCGTGGCTGAATTAAAACAGTTCAGGGCCTGGACTGAACCGCGTAATACGGTGCTCGTGCTCGATGCCGCGATTGGGCAGGAATCGGTCAACGTCGCAGAGGCCTTTCGCGAGGCGGTCGGACTGACCGGCCTGATCCTGACGAAGCTCGATGGCGATGCGCGGGGTGGGGCGGCCCTTTCTGTCCACGCCGTGACGGGCTGCCCGATCCTGATGACGGGTAGCGGCGAAAAAATGGACGATCTAACCCCGTTCTATCCCGATCGCATGGCCTCGCGTATTCTTGGAAAGGGCGATGTCGTTAGCTTTGTGGAAAAGGCGCAGGGCTTGGTGGACGAAAAGGAAGCCATGAAAATGCAGGAGAAGCTGGCCAATAACCAACTCGACCTCGAAGACTTCCTTTCACAGATCAAGCAGATGAAAAAACTCGGTTCGATGGAGAATATTTTCGACATGATGCCGGGCGACGCGATGAAGATGTCGACCCAGCAAAAACAGGCAGCGGCCAAGGCTTCAGAGATCGAAATGAGAAAATTCGAATCGATCATTCAAAGCATGACGCCCTGGGAGCGGCGGCACCCCAAACAGCTTGATCGAAGCCGTCGGCTACGCATTGCAGCCGGGTGCGGACGGAAGCTCGCGGATGTAAATCAGCTGCTGAAGCGCTTTGAGCAGACGAGCAAAATGGGAAAGCAGTTCAAAAAGATGGAAAAAAGGTTGCTACGCTTCAAAAAGTTGACTAGAAAGTAGCGCTTTTACCGGAAAGGTAGAGATTTATAGATATGGAGAAAATACACTATGGCAGTTAAGATTAGACTACGCAGAATGGGCGCGAAAAACGCCGCTTTTTATCGAGTGATTGTTCAGGACGGACGCCGTGCGCCAACCGGACGTTTCATCGAAACCCTCGGTTGGTACGACCCCACGCAGGAAGGGATTAACTTTTCACTGAACCTTGATCGGGCCGACTACTGGCTGGGCAATGGCGCACAACCGTCAGACACCGCCGCCAGCCTGATCAAGAAAGCCCGCACCCTGCCGGTTGAACAAGCCGTTTCTGGCGAAGTGACCGAAGAGGAAGTTCCAGTTGAAGCCGTCGAGGCGGAAGAAGCTGCCGAAGAGGTTGTTTCC
>JAUXCB010000046.1 GCA_030619095.1 Verrucomicrobiota bacterium
CCACCGCCCTGGGCACACGATGTGGAGCTCGTGTCTCCCACGCCTGTGGTGGTCACGGCGACGTTCTTGACGGCCCCACCCTTGACGATCAAATCGATCTTCTGTTCAGGCGTGCATGTCTCGCCCTGACAGATCGGTTTGGTGGAGCAGTTGGCGTCCTGACAGTCGATCTGGCCATCATCATCATCGTCGATGCCGTTATTACAAATCTCTTGGGCGTGGTCAGCCGTCGCAGCCAGAGAAATCTGCATCGTGCCTTCGCCGCCAGGCTCGAAGGCCTCCACCACCAAGTAGTACTTACCCGGTTGCAGGTTGGGGGCGTCGGGTAGCAGACGGCTGGAGGGCACCACCGTGTGTTGCTTCGAGGCGAAAAAATCGAGGAACGATTGGCGGATTTCTTTGGATGTCATGGTTTTGAATGGTGGTAATAATGAATAAGATTTCCCCGTTTTCGGGAAGCCAGAGAATCTACCATGAATACTCCGGGGTTCACGGATTTTCTATAAAATATATGCGGGAAGCGTATGTGGCGTGTCGCGGGGTGCGGAGGTCGGGTCTCGCCTTGAGTGCTTGAAAAGTTTTCCACCCTTGAAAATAGGGTGCTGAAACTTCCGCCCCTTGGAAATTGACCTTGCAGGGAGGCTGCCGTAAGGTCTCCCGTTTTCGAATTTTGAACCGAACAGGAGAGTTTTATGAAGGTTTCACTGAAAAATACCGGCACCTGCCGCAAGACGATGACGGTGGAGGTCCCCGCCGATCATGTGGCCGAAGAGCGCGCTGAGCTTTTGCAGTTCTATGCCCAGGGCGTTTCCCTGCCTGGATTTCGAAAGGGAAAGGCGCCTAAACATCTGGTGGAAAAGAGGTTTGCCAAGGATATGACCGAGGATCTTAAGGATCGTCTCGTTCCGAAATATTACCACGAAGCCATTGAGGCCGAGGGCGTGAACGTGGTTTCCATTGTGGAAGTCGGGGAGCCGACTCTAGAGGAGGGTGCGCCGCTGACCTTCGATGTGACCTTCGATGTGGTTCCGGAGTTCAAGCTGCCGAAATATGCGGGAATCTCCATTAAAGCGGGGAAAACCGATGTGGCTGAAAAGCAGGTCGATGAAACGATCGATAGCATCCGCCGCCAGCATGCGACATTTGATGACGTTGAAGGTCGCCCGGCCAAAGAGAAGGACATGGTTCAGGTTTCCTACGAGTCGACGGTCGACGGCCAACCGCTTGAGGAGAAGGTGCCGGAAGCCCGCGGATTGGGGCAGGGCAACGGATACTGGATTACCTGCGACGATGAATCGTTCCTGCCGGGTATGGGCCAGGCACTGATCGGCGCGTCCATCGGTGACCACAAAGAGGTCGCGGTTGAGTTTCCCGAAGGGTTTATTGTGAAGGAGCTCGCCAACCTGAAGGCGGACTTCAAGGTGGAGGTAACCGGCCTGCGTGAAAGCAAGTTGCCGGAGTTCGACGAAGAGTTTCTGAAGCAGCTCCGTGTGGAGTCCGAAGAGGAGCTGCGAAAAAACATTCGTCAGCACCTCGAAGAGGCGGCTCAGCAGAAAGAAGATCGTCGGCGCGAAGAGGTTGTTTGCGAATATCTTCTGAAAAAAACAAAGATCGACGTGCCGGAATCAGCGATTCAGCAGCAGACCCGCAATGTGATGTACGAAATGGCCCGTATGCGTATGATGCAGGGCATGAGTCAGGAGCAGGTGACTGCGCAGACCCCGGATATGATGGAAGACGCCAAAGTCAAAGGGGAAGAACAGGTCAAGTTGCGCTACATCATGATGGCCGTCGCCGATGCGAGGGAGATCAAGGCGGACGACCAGGCTGTCACGGAAGAGATCGCCCGGATGGCTGTCCAGCAGGGGCGCGATGCCGCCGAGATGCGCAAGGAGCTCGAAAAAGAAGATCACCTCGACGACGTGGCGGACCAGATTCGCTTCGGTAAAGCGGTTGAGTTCCTGCTCGAAAATGCCAAAGTAAAGTAAGTTATCCGTTAGCGGTTCATTGTTATCGGGAAGAGAGCTTCCCAACCCGAATAACCAATAACCAATCACGAATAACCAATAACAAAAAAACGGAGTTTTTTATGAACGAAACTGCACAAATGCTTGTTCCAACTGTGATTGAAACCACTGGGCGCGGAGAACGTGCCTACGACATCTACTCGCGCCTGCTCAAGGAGCGGATCGTTTTCCTGGGAACCGAGATCAATGATACGGTGAGCAATCTGGTGATTGCCCAGCTGTTGTTCCTGCAAAGTGATGATGCGGAAAAAGACATCAGCATCTACATCAATTCTCCCGGCGGTGTGGTCACCGCCGGTATGGCAATCTATGACACCATGCAGTTTTTGAAGTGCCCGATCACCACCTATTGCGTAGGGCAGGCCGCCAGCATGGGCGCGGTGCTTCTCGCTGCGGGCACTAAAGGCAAGCGCTTTGCGCTGCCCAACTCGCGCATTATGATCCATCAGCCGTTGGGCGGCGCGCAGGGGCAGGCGACGGACATCGAGATTCAGACCAAAGAAATCCTCCGTATGAAACAGCGCCTCAACGAGATCCTTGCCGACCACACCGGCCAGAAGGTCAGCGTGATCGAAAAAGACACGGATCGTGACTTTTTCATGTCTGCGGAAGAAGCCGTCAAATACGGCCTCGTCGACGAAGTTGTCTCGAAGAAGCAGTAGCGTCTTCGAGTTATTCGATATTGGATATTTGTTATTCGGATGGAGAAGGAACCCGTTTCCAATCTCTAATTCTCAAATCAACACAAGTGAAGCGCTATGAGTCCTAAAGAAAAAAGACCGTCCTGTTCCTTCTGCGGGAAAACCGAAAAGGATGCCAAGAGCCTGATTGCCGGTCCCCAGGGGGTCTTCATCTGCGATGAATGCGTTGAACTTTGCGATGCGATGATTTCCCAGCAGGGAGCCCCTGCCGCAAAATCCTCTGATGAATCCGCACCGATCAATATGCTCAAACCGCATGTGATCAAAGAGCATCTCGACGAATACGTTATTGGGCAGGAGCATGCCAAAAAGGTGCTCGCCGTCGCGGTGCATAATCATTACAAGCGGATGCTGCACACGGGGGACGAGGACGGCGTGGAGCTCGAAAAGAGCAACGTTCTGCTCGTCGGCCCCACCGGCAGCGGAAAAACCCTGCTTGCCAAAACGCTCGCGCGTATTCTCGACGTGCCGTACGCCGTCACCGATGCCACCACGGTGACCGAAGCCGGGTATGTGGGCGAAGATGTCGAAAGCATCCTTCTTTCCCTTTTGCAGAATGCGGATAACGATGTGAAAAAGGCCGAGCGCGGCATCATCTACATCGATGAAATCGATAAAATCGGACGAAAAACCGACAATGTCTCCATCACCCGTGATGTGTCGGGGGAGGGGGTTCAGCAGGCTCTGCTGAAAATTATTGAAGGCACCGTTGCGAAAATTCCGCCGAAGGGCGGACGCAAACATCCCTCGGAAAAATATATTGAACTCGACACGAGTAATATTCTCTTCATTTGCGGCGGGGCCTTTGTCGGTATCGATGAAATTATCAAGCGCCGCACCGATGAAAAGGTGCTTGGGTTTGGAGCCGCTGTAGAGGTGCCCAAGGAGTGGAAACCCGAGACCATGAACATTGAGCCGGAAGATCTACTCAAGTTTGGACTCATTCCCGAGTTTATCGGTCGCATTCCGCTTGTCGTTCAGCTTCAGGAGTTGTCCGAAGACGATTTGGTTCATATTTTGACCCAACCGAAAAATGCCATGATCAAGCAGTACAAAAAACTGCTCGCCATGGACGATGTGGAACTCAGTTTTGATGAGGATTCGCTGACCGCGCTCGCCAAAATGGCGCTCAAGCGCAAGACCGGAGCCCGTGGACTGCGTGCCATCCTTGAGCATCTCATGCTCGATGTGATGTATGAAGTGCCGCAGCGCGAAGACATCGACATCTGCAAAATTACCCGCGATGTTGTTGAGGGCCGCGCCCATCCCATCGAGCTGGGCGATCTGAAAAAGAAGTCGGCTTAAACGCAGGCCGTTTCCCGTGCCGCCCGGAGGGTTTCAAGTGCTTTTTTTCGGACGTGCGGCGGCAGGTCAAACTGCCAACTGATAAACTTTTCAAGCACCCGTTCGATTTGGGTTAGATGGGCCGGATGGCAGGGGGTGGCCATCACGCTTCTGGGGGTCGGAGCCTCCTGCCACGCTTTGAGCAGGGCGACGGCCTCCGGCGCGATGGGGGAGGCCGGAATCCGGTGTTTTCTGGCGTAGCCCGGTTCGACCAGTCCACCGTGGTCGGCGGCAAAGCGATAGGCGTCGCGCTCGCGGTCGCTGTCCTCGAGCTGGATCCGGTGACCCATCTGTTCTGAAAACTGGAGATCGAACCAGACGAGAAACGGAGCACAGTGCCCATAGGTTTCGGCCAGCGAGAGCATCTCTTCAAAAAAGGCGAACCGCCCCGGTTCGTGTCCGTGGCACAGAGTGGTTTTGGCGAACAACGCAGAGATGTAGCCGGCGGCGGCGCAGGCGCGCCAGTCGGTTCGGAAGACAGCGCGCCGGGTGAGCATGGAGCACTCTTTGGCGATGTGCATGCCCTTCTCGCCACGGTCGTAGAAAACCAGTTCGCTGGTGGAGAAGAGATCGTACTGCCCTCGGAACAGGCTGTTTTTTCGCTGCTCGCCTTTCAGGATGGTGGAGAGCTTTCCGTAGTGCGCCGTCAGCCAGGTGACGATACGCGAGGTATTCGACACGTTGGTAAAATAGAGTGGAATGGCGTTGGTCTTTAAAATGGACATTTTAGTTCGATGTTTGGAAATTCGTTATTGGGAGAGGTGTTTCATTATGATTCAGCGGGTTTTACATGTAGTGACGTTTACCTGTATTCAGGAAACGTTTTCTTGATCGACCGCTTTCCGAATAAGGGTAAGCGGTACTACAAATTTCAAATTTCCAATCTCCAATTTCCCCGTGTTGCTATGCCACGCGCAGGCTGATGAGCAGGAAGGTGATGGCGTAGTAGATGAGCAGAGCCATCACATCGTTTGAGGCGGTGACGAACGGGCCGGCGGCAACGGCCGGATCCACCTTGAACCGGTTGAGAAGCAACGGAACAAATGCGCCGAAGGCCGCCGCGAACATCATTGCGCAGAAGAGAGCGAGCCCGACCGTGGAGGCGAGGTAGAGCGCGGAAAACTCTCCAGAGTCTCCCACCATAAAATGCGCCCAGATTCCGATGATCCCCCCGCAGACGACGCCCATCATCATTCCGGTTAGTAGTTCGTGACCCAGCAGGCGATTGAGCTGTCGCTCATCGAAGGTTCCGAGGGCCAGACCGCGGACAATGAGAATCGAGGACTGGATGCCGGTATTTCCCCCCATGGCCATAATGATCGGAACAAATGCGCTGAGCATGACGATCTGCGGATTGTCGATGAACCGTTTGAGAATCAGGCTGCTGATGAATCCGGCGGCGAGAGTGACCAGCAGCCAGGGGAGGCGCGCCTTGCAGGAGGCGAGCGGGGAGGGGTCTTCGAGCTCGGCATCGTCCGAGCCGGCTAATTTGAATATATCTTCTGAGGCCTCTTCCTGGATCACGTCGACGACATCATCGATCGTGATTCGCCCGAGCAGCTTGCCCCGATCGTCGACGACCGGCAGGGAGGAGAGGTCATATTTGGACATCATCTGAGCGACCTCTTCCTGATCGGTATCCGGAAGCGCTGTGAAGGTGCTTTCTTCGGCGAGTTCCCCCAGAGTTTTCTGACGGTTTTCCGCCTTGAGTAGTTGCCAGATCTGGACGTAGCCAAGCAGTTTTTCAGAGGGGTCGACGACGTAGGCGAAATAGACCGGCTCATCCAGATCGAGTGACCCGATATGGTCGAGAGCCTCCTGTCCGGTCTGTGTGCTGGGGAGGGCGACCAGATCGGTGGTCATTCGTCCCCCGGCGCTTTCCTCGTCGTAGCGGAGCAGTTCGCGAACCTCGTCGGAGTCGATCTCCTCCATCAGTTCGAGAACCTCTTCGCTTCGCTCTTCATCGAGCTCGGAGAGCATATCGGCGGCATCGTCGGGAGCCATCTCTTCCGCAATATCGGAAATTTCTTCGCTCGTCAGCTCTTCGAGGAGTTCCGCCTCGGTGGAGTCGTCGAGCTCGGCCATCACATCGGCCTTGGTCTCGTCGTCGAGCAGGTCAAAAATCTGGTTATGAACCTCGTCCGGCGCATGTTCAATCACGTCGGCGATATCGGCGGGGTGCAACTGGTCGAGAAGCGGCGAAAGGTTTTCCCACAATGCGCCGCTGATACAGAGCTGAATCTGTTCCTGTATGCGGTTCCTGTCGTTGTCCATGGGAGTCTCCAAGCGGTTGCGAGCCATCCTAGCGGCAACCCGGATTCAATAGAAGCCCGAAAAACGAAATACCCCATCATGCAGGCTGCAAGGGTTGAAAATGAGCTGATACAGAAATGGGTAACCCCATTGCGTTTCGGGGATTGAACCCGTTCATTTTTTCTATGGGGTTTACTTTTCGTCCAGAGTCTGCTTTTTTTCTCCCATGCTTTTAAACCGAACCATACGACTGTTTTTGGAGAGCATCGGACGGCGGGAGGAATATGAGTTATATCTCAACAAATTCCAGTCCGAGGATACCGCATTTTTCGCATTGCTCGTTCCCGACCTTGAGAGCCTCGATCAGGGTGCGGAGGCATTTGCCTTCGATCTCCATTTTTTGATCCGGCTCGGACTCAAGCCCGCCGTCGTTCTCTGCGGCTCCGATGCGGAGGCCAAAGGGGCACTCCTCGCCAAAAACCCTCTGTTTGAGAGGGTTGAGTTGCCAACCATTGAAAGCGCGGAAGAGCGGGTCCCTGTTCTGAGTGCCGATGATTTCAACGGCCTGAAAGAAATGATTCCAGCCCATGGGAAACGGGTGCACTTCATTCGCGCGGCGGGTGGGTTTTCTGCCGACTATTATTACACCCGCCGGGAAAACAGAGTGGATCTGAATGCAGAAGAGCAGGCCATGGCCGATACCGCCGCCGCGCTGCTCGCCGCGCGGCCCGGCACCCACATTTCGATCACCTCGCCAATGAATCTGCTCGAGGAAATCTTCACCGTCAAAGGGGCCGGCACCGTTGTGCGGCGGGGATCCACCCTCCTTTTCAGTGGGACCCCGGATTCCGAACCACTAAGCAAGCTGCTCAAAGAGAGCTTTAAAAGGGTTCCGAAAGCATCGGCTTTTGAAGAGGTCACAAAGATCTATTACGAAGAGGACTATCGCGGGGCCGTACTGCTCGAAGAGCAGTCTGCTGGACTGTACCTTTCTAAATTTGCCGTCGGCCCCGAGGCACGCGGCGAGGGCCTTGCCCAGGAATTGTGGGACGAGGTGTGCAAAAACCACGCCGCCTTTTTCTGGCGCTCACGAACCGGAAACTCCATGAACCAGTGGTACGACCGGCACGCCGATGGCTATTTTACCCACGGTGAATGGACCATCTTTTGGCGCGGCATGCCCGCCGACTCCATCCCCGGTCTCATCGCCTTCTGCCGGAACCGCCCCTCCGACTTCGTCTGATGCGGTTAAGGCTCGCACCTACAGAAGAATGGATTTCGATCTTGGGAGTTTTTTTGACGGGATTACAGGTCCGATCCGAAGTGTCGGATTCCAAGAAAGTGTCGGGCTCTTCGAGATAACCGGATGGGCACAGTAGGTCGCAACGGGGAGAATTTAACCACAAAATGCACGAGGGGCACAAAAAGAGGGAGAGGATTTGCGGCTCAGATCCCTGGAGTGCTTTTCGTATCCTTGGAGAGAGATTTTTTCTCACCCGTTCGCCTAGCTCACTCAAGACACAAAGGTCACAAAGAAAGAGGCAGACGTATGCTCTTTGTTTTCCGCGCCTTTGCGAAGAATCTTTTTTCCTTTGTGCTCTTTGTGCCTTCGTGAGAGATCTTTTCTCACCCGTTTGTCTGGCTCACTCAAGACACGGAGGTCAGAAAGAAAAAGCTAAAAGTATGCTCTGCGACTCTCCAGAATGTGGAAAACAGGGAGGCTTCTTTGTTTTCGTTCCCGCTTTGCCGGGGCATATCATTCCTCGTTTTGACTGGAAATAGAGAGCGTGTTGCGGTACATACCTCAGTTCGGGGAAAGAATTTCAGGAGTGAATACAATGCAACTGACCATGCTAAAATCAAAAATTCATATGGCGACCTTGACGGGGACGGAGCTGTACTATCAGGGCAGCATCGCCATTGATCAGGATCTGCTGGATGCCGCCGGCATGCTTCCTGGCGAGCAGGTTCATGTGCTCAACGTGAACAACGGAAGCCGTTTGGTCACTTATACCATCTCCGGCGAACGCGGGACCGGCATCATTGAGCTGAACGGCCCGGCCGCCCACCTTGGAAATAGCGGCGATCAGGTGGTTATCATCAGCTATGCGCAAATGAGCGAAGATGAGGCGAAGGCCTACCAGCCTGTTATCGTCCATGTGGATTCAGACAACCGTAAGAAGTAATCCTGCGCACTATTTCCAATGAGCCTCTTTTTAGCCACAAAAGGCACAAGCACACGAATCGGAAATGAGAATGGCCCACGAATCACTCGAATCAACACGAATTAGAAAACTCTTCATTCGAGAAAATTAGCGTGGATTTGTGGGCAAAAACATCCGGCTCTTCGTCATTTTGAATGGGTGAACAGGGAATAAAGAGGGAGTTGGGCAGAATTCAGGAGGGCATGAATTCCCCAATGTAGATGCGGTGTCCCCACCGCGTTTCTCTGGCTGGATCAAACGCGGTGGGCCCCGAAGGGTCGAGGGTCTTTGAGACACCGCGTCTACATTCAGTTTCCAAGCATTGGAAAAAAACGGACATTACTCCATC
>JAUXCB010000084.1 GCA_030619095.1 Verrucomicrobiota bacterium
CGTGATTCACGTTTTGAAATAGAAATCTTATATCTGAAATCTTTTTTTTAAACTGCGGCATCGGCTTCATTATAATTTTGTCCCCACGCTGGTTCCCGCGGCAACCAGCTGTGGAATAAGTCGCATGGTCACCGAATTAACGGGCACCTTCTTCGCAAACTCAATGATCGCCTCACCAAAAAGAGCCGTGCGTTCTTCCAAATCATAGGGCTTACCTTCACTATTTTCGGGCTTCGTCATTAGGACTTCTTTGGGTAGTTGGGTACTTCGAAAATTCGTCATTTACTGCTCAATCATATTTGAGCAGTTCATACGGCAGCTCGACCGGTTGATTGGTCAGCAATGCGGTGAGCACAGCCCAGAGCGTGTCGGCGGATGGCGGGCAGCCCGGTAAAAAATAATCCATCTTCACGACCTCATGAGCGGGATAGACCTTGTCCAGCAGAAGCGGCAGTTCGGGGTCGTTGGGAACAATATTATCCGGATTGTAGACGGTCAGACCGGAACGATAGGCTTCATCGAAACATTCTGTCAGCGGAATATTGTTCCGCATGGCGGGGATCCCGCCCATGGTGGCGCAATCGCCGAACGAGATGAGCACGTCGCAATGCTTGCGGAATTCCTGCAGCACATGAACGTTTTCCTCGTTGCAACAGCCGCCCTCAACCAATCCAACGGCACAGCGATTGCTGAAGGTTTTGATGTCATCGATCGGCGATTTATCGAAATCAATCAGCTCCACCAGCTCAAGGATGCGCTCGTCGATGTCGAGCAATGACATATGACAGCCGAAGCATCCGGCCAGCGAGGTGGTTGCAACTTTGGGTTTAGACATATTCACCCTCCTCAATTTCCGAGCCGATGGGCTTGTGGTCATACTTCCGCTCGCCCACCGGGATTTCAAACCCGACCCGTTTCTTAATGATGCATCCGACCGGGCAGATATCGGCCGCGCGATCCTTCACATCCATATCTGTATCGGCCAGGTCGCGCTCGCCGTTCACGCCGATCTTGCGTTCAAAGCCGCGACCGATGGACTGGAACACGTTTTTGCCGTCGAGTTCCTGGCTGGCCCGCACGCAACGCGCGCACATGATGCAGCGGTTGTGGTCGAGCATGACATCGGGATGGGACGCGTCCACATCCTTGGCCGGGAACTGGAAAGGGTACTGCGGGGCGCTGATTCCGAACCGATAGGCCAGTGCCTGCAACTCGCAGTTGCCGCTCTTTTCGCAGAACATGCAAAAGTGATTTCCCTCCACAAACATCATATCGATGAGGTTGCGGCGGTGCTCCAACAACTCGGGCGTGTTGTTTTCAATCGTCATTCCATCCGCCACCGGCTTCACGCAGGCTGCCTGCGGCCGACCGTCCACAATCACCGTGCAGACCCGGCAGCTGCCGATGGGTTTGAGGTCGGGATGAGCACAGAGTCGGGGGATGTAGATGCCCGCTCCATCGGCCGCGTCAAGAATCGTCTGGCCGGGCTGAGCCTGCACCTCCACACCATCAATTGTAATTGTCAGTTTTTCTGCCATATTCTGCTCCCTATGCATGAAAAATTACAGACCGCCGCCCGGTCAGCTCGCACGCCGGCTCAACCGCCCGGAGTACATCAAATGATTTTGCCAACCCGGAGCGATCCTCTCGCACCAGCGCGTTGTAGATTGGCCGAAAGTTTTCCAGCGTTGAAAGGATCGGGTTCGGCGAAGTCTGTCCCAACCCGCAGCGGCTCATGCGACGGGTGCTGATACCCAGTTTTTCAAGATACGCCAAATCCTCCGGGATGCCCTTCCCGTTTCGGATTCGTTCCAGACGATTGCGAAGAAGCACATTGCCGACCCGGCACGGCACACAGTAGCCGCAGCTCTCATCCACGAAGAACTCCATAAATGCATCGACCACCTCAAGCAGATCGCGCTGCCGGCCAAACACCATGATGGATCCGCCGGTCGGCAGATCCTCAAAGCTGATGGCCCGGCCGTACTGGCTGCGGTCGAGCATCTGCCCGGACGGTCCACCGATCTGCACGGCGGCCGCATTTTCGGCTCCGACCTTTTCCAGCAGTTCAGCGACCGTGACGCCGAAGGGCAGCTCGTAAATGCCGGGCCGCTCGCAGTCGCCGCAAATGCTCAGCATCTTGGTGCCCGAGCTGTGTTCGGTGCCGATGTTCTCGAACCAGACCGGCCCTTTGTCCATCACGCGCGCGGCGCAGCAATAGGTCTCCACATTGTTGACTGCGGTCGGTGCCACCTTATAGCCGGCGATGGCCGGGAACGGAGGCCGGTCGCCGGGATCGCCGCGTGTTCCTTCGCACGAACTGATCAGCGAGGACTCCTCCCCGCAGACATACGCGCCCGCGCCCATTTGAATCCGGATATCGAAATTGAACCCGTCCCTGCCGCAGATGGAATTGCCCAGCAGTCCGGCGGCGCGGCGGCGGTTGAGAACCTCCTCCAGCAACGCGCGCAAATAGGCGTATTCCGCGCGCAGATAAACAATGCCGGTTTCGGCGCCGATGCAGTATGCCGCAACGGTCATTCCCTCGATCATCAGATCGGCGCGCTCCGTCAGCAGCACCCGGTCCTTAAAGGTTCCCGGTTCCCCCTCGTCGGCATTGCAGAGAATATATTTCCCGTCGCCCTTCGCGTTGCGGGTGAACTCCCACTTGAGGCCGGCCAGGAAACCGGCGCCGCCGCGACCGCGCAGGCCGGACTCCTTCATGTCGGCGATGACCTCTTCCGGTGTTTTCTCCATCGCCTTGCGCAGCCCGGCCTCCGGATCATTGTCCGCCAGCAGCACCTCGCCGCGCTCGCAGATATTGTTCTGCACCATTGCTTTCACCAGCGGATCGGCGTTGCCGCCGTCGCCGCATTCGGCAACCAGCGCTTGCGGATCCGGATTCTTGCGGAGAGCCTCCAGGATGCCGGGCACCTTCTCCGGAGTCAGATGGGTCAACACCGTATCGTTGGCAAGGGCGGCGGGCGCCTGGTCGCTCATCCCGATGCAGGCGGTCCATTCGAGCGTGAACAACCCGTCCGGCGTCGTTTCGCCCATCGAGATGCCCAGCTCCTTCTCAAAGGCTTCCGCCACGGCATCGGCACCCTTGAAGCGGTCGATAATGTCGTTGCAAAGGCGCAGCACCACCCCACCCTGCTTGCGATCAGAAAGGAAGGAATAAAAAGAGACCACACTCTCCACCTCCACGCGGTGGGTGTTTGCCTCACGGGCAATCAGCTCATAGTGCTCTGGCGGAACATACCCGAAGGTCTCCTGAATCGTACGGACAATATCCATCAGCCGCGTGCGGTCATTATTAAACGACTTGCAGATTTGCTCGATTTTCATCGCGTCACCCATAGGTCATACCTCAGTTCAGTTAAGCACAAATATCGAAATAAGTTCGCGGAGTTTAACGGGGGTCGTTAACCTCATCAAACACAAATACGAAAAAAGAAAAAACAGGATGTTCTATGAAGTGGATCGGAGCACATGTCAGCGCAAGCGGCGGGGTTCAAAACGCCCCGCAAAACGCCAAAGCCATCGGGGCAAATGCTTTTGCCCTCTTCACTAAAAACCAACGGCAGTGGAACGCTCCCCCCCTTACGGCGGAGGGGATCACCGCATTTCAAACAAACTGCGGCGAAGAGTTTTCGACGGGCCATATCCTTCCGCACGACTCCTACTTGATCAACCTGGGCCACCCTGAGCCCGAAGGGCTCGAAAAATCACGTAGCGCCTTTCTCGACGAAATGCAGCGCTGCGAACAACTCGGACTCGACCGCCTCAATTTTCATCCCGGAAGCCATCTGCGTAAATGCACCGAAGATGAATGCGTCGCCACCATCGCCGAATCAATCAACATTGCGCTGTCTAAAACCAACGGGGTGATCGCCGTTATCGAAAATACGGCGGGGCAAGGCTCCAATATGGGCTACCGCTTTGAGCAGATCGCACAAATGATTGAGCTCATCGAGGACAAAAGCCGCGTCGGTGTCTGCATCGACACCTGCCATACCTTCACCTCCGGTTACGACCTGCGTACAACAGAGGCTTGTGCCGCCACCTTTGATGAATTTGACCGCATCGTCGGCTTTAACTACCTCAAAGGGATGCACTTCAACGACTCCAAAAAAGATCTCGGCACGAGGGTGGATCGCCACCACAGCCTGGGGGAAGGCTTCATCGGGCTCGACTGCTTTCGCTACATCATGGCCGACGACCGCTTTAACGACATGCCGCTGATCCTCGAAACACCCGACCCCGCCCGCTGGCCGGAGGAAATCAAGCTGTTACGCAACGTTGAGAGGTAAGAAAAGTTCGAAACAAACAGGAATCAGGGCGGGTTGGCCCGTTTTATTGAGCCGCCTGTCCATGACTTTGTAGAGCACGAAAAAACCGAGCAGACCCGCGAGGGTGATGTAGCTGGTTCCTATCTGCGCGGCAAACATCAGCAAATAGCGAACCGCTCCGACAATCACTGCCGCGCTCAGCATCAGGATGAATAGGTCTTTGATCATGGGGGCTCTGCCGCCTATTCGTACCGAAACCCCCCTTGCAAATCGAGCTCAAACATAAAAGAAGCCCGCAACAAAAATTGCGGGCTTCTTTTTCCAATGTTTGAAAATGCTTAACGCGAGTAGAACTCAACGACAAGAGGCATTTCGCACTGGATCGGCACTTCGGTGGGTTCCGGCAAGCGGCTGAGCGTGGCGGTCAGCTTTTTATCGTCAACGGTCAGGTATTCCGGAGTGCTGGCAATCTGCTGGGCGGCTGGAAAGATGTCGAGGTCTCGGCTTTTCTCGCGGACGGTGATGACATCGCCGATGCGCACAGCATAGGAGGGGATGTTAACCTTTTTGCCGTTCACACGCAGATGAGCGTGACTGACGAGCTGACGGGCCTGATAGATTGAACGGGCCAGACCGGCACGCAGAACCAGCGCATCCAGTCGGGTTTCAATCAGCTGCAACAGATGGTCGGCGGTGTTGCCCGGCTTGCGGGAGGCCGCCTTGTAATATTTGCGAACCTGTTTTTCAGTCAGGTTATACTGATACTGCAAGCGCTGTTTTTCAACAAGCTGTTTGCCGTAGTCCGACTGTTTTCCGCGGCGACGCGACGGGCCGTGCTGTCCCGGAGGATGCGGGCGGCGTTCGAGATATTTTTCACTCTTCGGGGTCAGGGCAATGCCCAGACGGCGGGACTTCTTAATTTTGGGTCCGGTATACTTCATTTCTTCTCCTGTTCGGTTTCTGTTTTCCTGGTTTCCGTCTGATTAAGCCCTCTATCGGGCCGCCTGTTTCGAATGACTGAGTTCAGGCGATCACTGTTCGTGAACATCCTCCTGCGGAATGAAGGGGCGTATTAAAGAGATGGACGGGGGGTAAGTCAACCCTAAGCCCCCGCTTTTTAGCCTTGCCTTGGTTTGAGAAATTCCCATCATGGGCGGCTGATTTTCAACCTCCGGAAAGGAATGTATTTATGAAAGAAGTAAAAAAAGCAGCTCTTCTCACGGCGGGCGGCCTGGCTCCCTGTCTCTCCTCCGCCATTGGCGGCCTGATTGAACGGTACAGCAAAGATCACCCCGGCATTGAAATCATCTGCTACACCAGCGGCTACAAGGGACTCCTCCTCGGCGACTCCATCGAAGTCACATCGGACATCCGCGCAAACGCAGCCATTCTCTACAAACACGGCGGAAGCCCCATCGGCAACAGCCGCGTGAAACTCACCAATGTAAAAGACTGCGAAAAACGCGGACTCATCAAAGAAGGTGAAAACCCACTCGACGTGGCGGCCGCCCAACTCGTCAAAGATGGCGTGGACGTGCTCCACACGATCGGCGGCGACGACACCAACACCACCGCCGCCGACCTCGCCGCCCACCTCGCCGAAAACGATTACGAGCTGATCGTGGTCGGCCTGCCCAAAACCATCGATAACGACGTATTTCCAATCAAACAGTCTCTCGGCGCCTGGACGGCGGCCGAAGAAGGTGCGAACTACTTTGCCAACGTGGTGGCCGAACACAACGCCAACCCGCGCATGCTGATCATCCACGAAGTGATGGGCCGCAACTGCGGATGGCTGACCGCCGAAACCGCCCGTGTCTACCACAACAAACTCGAAGAACTCGACTTCCTGCCGCAGCTCGGACTGAGCAAAGAACGAAAAGACGTGCACGCCATCTTTGTCCCCGAAATGGCCGTCGAACTTCAAGCCGAAGCGGTACGTCTCTCCACCGTGATGGACGAAGTCGACAACGTGAACATCTTCATCTCTGAAGGCGCGGGTCTGGAATCCATCGTCAAAGAAATGGAAGCCGCAGGCCAGGAGGTGCCGCGCGATGCGTTCGGACACGTCAAACTCGATGCGGTCAACCCCGGCCAGTGGTTTGGCAAACAGTTCGCAAAACTCCTCGGCGCAGAAAAAGTGCTGATTCAAAAATCCGGTTATTACGCCCGCGCGGCCGCCTCCAACGAGGCCGACCTCAAGCTGATCATCGCCTGCTGCGACAAAGCGGTCGAATGCGCGCTGGCCGGCATCGGCGGTGTCATCGGCGAAGACGAAGATCAGAACGACGAACTGCGCGCCTGCGAGTTCCCGCGCATTGCGGGCGGCAAGCCGTTCGACATTGATGTGCCATGGTTCGGCGAACTTCTCGCCGACATCGGCCAGTCCAAAGGCGAAAAAGTGAGCGTTGCTCACTAAGAGATGGAATGATGAAACAGCGGAGTATTGGAATATTGGATTC
>JAUXCB010000048.1 GCA_030619095.1 Verrucomicrobiota bacterium
CATAAGCGGATAGGCCGTCCGACTGAGGAACTGCTTATCTTGTCCAAATTCATAGTGCCACCATAAATGCTGACACATCCAAGCCCCACCAGTTGGCCAGATACCATGGTCGGAAGCGTTAATAGGTGCTGCGCCCCGCCACAAATCAAAATTATGATGAACCACCCACCCGCGTGCGCCGTAGTGCTCTTTGGCAACATTCGCACCCGTTTCAGAAAGATCTTTGAGTGCACTGAATAACGGCTGATGACATTCAGACAAATTTGTCATTTCAGCCAACCAATAGTTCATCTCGGTGTTGATATTGCAGGTATACTTGCTCTCCCATGCTGGTTTTAAAGAGTCGTTCCAAAGCCCCTGTAGATTGGCAGGCTGACTGTCGGGGCGACTGCAAGAAATTATCAAGTAGCGCCCATATTGGAAGAATAGCTCCACCATTTGCGGGTCGTCCTTATCAAAGCTCTTAAGCCGACTCGCGGTGGGTTGTTTCGCTTTATCAGAAGTTCCCACATCCAGCGAAACACGATGGTATAAGGATTGATAGTCTTGTATATGTTCGGTTTTTATTTGTTCGTAGGACTTGCCGGCAAGGCTCTTCAGTGTGGCCACATTGTCTTTGCGAGGGTCGCCACTGACATCCTTATAATTCACAAAACTAGAAGCCCCCGCCAAAATAAGAGTGGCTTTATCAGCACCGATAATTTCAATCGCTCCGTCACGCGGGACAATCTTGCCACCTTCCACGCGAATTTGTAAGCGTGCCTCAAAGCGCGTCACGCCCTGCTTTACCTTGCCGCTCATCACTAAAAGACCAGAGGCGTCGGTGGCAATTTTTATCTCATCATGCAAGCTTTGCAACGATACGACACAATTAATGCTGTTGCGTTTACTTGAGGTAAGGCGAGTCATAATCACCTTGTCAGGATGCGACGCAAATATTTCTCGGTGAAAAGTGGTGCCATCAACGGCGAACTCTACTGAGGCAACGGCACGATCAATATCCAACTCTCGCCGGTAAGTCTCGGGCGTTTTTCCCTCAAACTGCGGGAAAGTGAGGTATAAATCTCCAAATGGCTGATAGGCACGCTGCTTTTTACTGCCGTCATCGCGTATACTCAAGAAGCGACTGCCCAGCTTATGCGCCTTTTCCTGCTTGTTTTCAAAAAGCAGTTTACGAAGCGTTGGCAAATGCGCAACCGCACCCTTACGGGCATAGTCGTGAGGCTTGCCATTGAACAGCGTGTCCAAATTAAACTGCAGGTGTTCCGTTTTCACGCCGCCAAACACCATGCCACCGAAAGACCCATTGCCAAATGGATAAGCTTCAATCCATTTTTTCGCAGGTTTATCCGACCAAACCTCAAGCTCGCTCGCCGTTGCTATACCCAGAACCACAAAGGGTAAAGCTATACCTATAAATTTTTTTATTGTAATCATAATTTTTCATCCCGGGTTCTTTTAAGGTTCTGGGTCTCTCCTGAGTCGGTCGACAGGTCGTATAGATCCCAGCGCCCCTCGTTGTTAAAATCGACCATCAACTTCCACGTGCGCCAGCAGCGCATATGGGTTTTTGTCTTGGATTCGTCTAGATAATAGACCCCTTCATTTAACTCGTTCAAGACCATTCCTCTTAAAGCCGAACCTAATCCTCTTTCGTCAAACGCCCCGAAGAAAATAGACCCAGACCGGAAGAGTTAGCACACTGAGCCCCGTGCTGAGAGCCAGTACGCGTGCAACAAAAGCCCGCTCGATCCCGAGCTGGCAACTGACCACATAGGACGCAACCGCATTGGGGGTTCCCGCCAAAACAACGGTTGCGCCCACCGAAATGGAGTCGGCACCGGGCAGAAAGTTTCTAGCCAGCAGCAAGGTGAGCAGCGGAAGCAATGCCAACTTGCAACCCACCATCCACGCGAGCGCGCCCAAATGGTTCCGTCCAGAGATCCGTTTGAGCGATGCCCCAACAGCCAGCAGAGCCAGCGGAAGCCCCATTGAACCCATCAACCTCAGAAACGACCCGATCAAGACCGCAAACGAAACCAGCGCCCCCGGCAATTGCAACGCACCCTCTTCAGTGCGAAAAAGATCGGTGACCAGCGCAACGCAAATCCCCGCCACCGCCGCCAGAAGAATCGGATTCAAAAAGGCTTTCCGGATACGTGCCACGGGCTTTATTTCTCCACTTCCGGCTCCATAAAACCCAATCAACAGATAAGAGATCACAATAAAACAGGGAACAATGACGGCATTATAGACCGCCGCTCGAGATTCGCCCTCCATGCCAAAGGCATTGATGCAGAGCGGGAACCCAATGTAGGTTGCATTTGCCCAAAAGGTTCCAAAAACAAACGCGGCGGCAAAGCCGCCCTTGAACCCCGCAACCCGCGCAATCAACATGGTGAGCGCAACCACAAGCAACAGCGCGACCAACGGAACCACCACCAAGGCGGGATCCATAAAACTCTGAAAGCTCTGGCGGGCCACGGCCGTGAAAACCAGTGCGGGAAGCGAGAAATAATAGACCAACCAGTTGATGAACGTGCAACGGTCGTCGTTGAGATGACCTTTGCGTTCGAGCAATTTCCCCAGCCCCATCATGGCAAAGACCGGAACACAGACCACCAAGGCTCCCCATATACGTAATGGATCCATAGCAGCCTTTTTTTACTTTTGCCGCATTCTACAAGCGCGGGCATAGATGCCGATCACATCCTGTGTTCGGTGAAGGAGGATCTGATCAACTTCGTTCGCGATGGCGCCTTCGCTGACGGCGTTGTATTGGTTCGGCATGTATTGGCTGAGCAGCGAGAGTGAAATGGAGGTTTCCTTCAGATTAGAAACCAACGTTCCAATGGCAGCCTGAATGGTTTCGTTCGGCCAGTAGTAGCGCGACCGGTCGGAAAAACTATACTTGCGCTTATAGGCCTGTTCCGCAGAGTCGCCCGGATAATATTTTTTCCAATAGTCGGGTTCGGCGAGCATGACGGCATCGAGGGTTTCGCGGAGCTTGGAGGTTTCGATTCCGCGTGGCGCAAGCATTTCCTCTTCGATCATCGCGAGGGCGAAAAGGGCTTCGCGATAGCCGAACGTCAGCCAAGGGCCCACCTTGAGAATGCAGTAGTGATCCTCCACCAGCTTGGCCAATCCCGTTTCGGATTGATAGTCGGTGGAGTGCGCTTCGTAGACAAAACGTTCCTGCTGCATGATCGATTCGCTGAGGCCTTGGGCGGCTTCGCGGTTGTAGTGAAAAACCTGATCGTCGCCAAACTCAACGCCCGGCTGAACCACCACTCCGCAAACCCGGTTCCACGCCTCGGAAAGCCCTGCGGCCTCGAAGGCCGCCCGAGTGACCTCGATGGTCTTGAGCGCATCGGCCGGCGTGGTGGGTGTTACGGTCTCCTCCTCTTCCTGGGCACCGCCTGGAATCGGAACCTCGGTGCCGATGACATAGACGGGGGCGGGTTGTCCGGCGCAAAATTCCTGGTGGGTTTCCTCCGCCACTTTGGCCATGGCCGCAGCGCGCGATGCAACAATCTCATCCGCCAGCGGCAGATGGCGGTCGCCTTCGTCGTCGGCGCAGAACATGGAGGCATCGAGGTGGATTTTCTGATAGCCGGCCTTTACATATTCCTGAACCAGCTCCAGCGCCTTGGCCATCGCGGGTCCGGCGTTTTCGCTCTGCCAGGCATTGGGGCCAAGGTGGTCGCCTCCCAGCAGGATATCGTCCGGGTTGTAGCCCGTTTTTTCAGCAATCCCGTGAACGTAGGCCACGAAGTCGGCCGGTTTCATGCCGGTGTATCCGCCAAACTGGTCGACTTGGTTGGAGGTGGATTCGATCAAGAGGATGGAGCCATCCTGCTTGGCCTGAAGCATCGAGGCTTCGAGCACGGTGGCCTGGGCCGAGCAGATAGAATAGATTCCGGTCCCCTTTCCGGCGCGGTTATCAGCGAGTATCTGTACAAATTTATCAACGGCACTCATGGGAATATCTCCGATATTTTAGTTATTGGTTATTCGTTAGAAGTTAATCATCACTTTCGCCCACAGCTCATCGTTGCCATAGATGACATCGTAGGCATCCTGGATTTTCTCGATGGGGAAGGTGTGCGTCTGGAGGCCGTCGACCTTTATCAATCCGGCTTCCATCATCCACGCGGCGGTGGTCCACTCGGCACCGGGGAACGGTGCGGAATAGTTCATCCATGAGCCGACCACATTGAGTTCCTTGCGGGAAATGGCCTCGAACTGGGGGCCGGTGAAGGTCAGCGGGGCGTGAGCCGTTCCGACGAGCAACACCGTGCCACGTCCGCACGCAATCGCCAGCGCGGAAATCTTTGCCGGACCGGCGCCAGAGGATTCGAACACGACGTGCGCGCCGTCTTCAAGCTCGCGTTCGCAAACCGCTTCAAGCGGCTCGGTGATCGGGTTGCAGACAATGTTTGCACCCATGGCCTTCGCCATGTCCAGCTTCCCTTCGGCCACGTCTGAAGCGACGATGTTTTTGCAGCCCATCGCCTTGAAAATTTGAATGGCCAACAGGCCGATGGTTCCCGCGCCGGTCACGACGACATCTTTGCCGAGCAGGTTGCCGAGGCGAAGGATCGGATGCAGGCCGACTGTGATCGGCTCAATGAAGGCGGCCTGGTCGTAGCTCAGGTTGCCGATGGCCACGAGGTTGCCGGCAGGAACGCGCAGGAATTCGCCGAACGAACCTTGCACGCGGGAGCCGATGAAGCTGTAGCCCTTGCAGAGTGAATAGTTTCCTTTCGCGCATTGGTCGCACTTCATGCAGGGCATGAGCGGCGCGGCGGAGACGCGGTCGCCGACGTTCCAGCCTTCGACCTCTGCGCCGACTTCAACGATTTCCCCGGCAAATTCGTGGCCGAGCACGATTTCGTCCCAGCGCGGGTTGTCTTCCTGAATACGAACGATGTCCGACCCGCAGATCCCACTGGATTTGACGGCAACGAGCACCTCGCCGGCGACGGGAGACGGTTTGTCCATCTCGATGACTTCCACTTTTTTGATTCCTTTGCGCAATGCAGCTCTCATGGGTTGAACTCCCTTATTTTTTCATTTTTCCAAATTTTTCGTGAATAGCGGCCAGCGTATCGTACTCGCCTTTGATATTTTCGTAGAGGTTGCGGAATACGCTGTACATTTCGGTGTAGTATTCGTGATTGGCCGCATCGGGCGTGAAGCTGTCGCGCACGGCGATCTTTTCAATCCCCTCGTCGAAACTTTTAATGGCACCCACGCCGTAGGCTGCGGCGATGGCGATTCCTAGCGGGGGAAGATCGCCCTCGCCGGGAATATCAATCGGCTTGCCAATCACATCCGAAAAGATCTGAACCCACTTCGCGGAATTGGCACTGCCGCCGGTAATCTTGATATCGTCGATTTCAACACCCTCCTCCTCGACAATGCTCAGCACATGGCGCGAGCCGTAGGTTGTACCTTCCATGAAGGCACGGATCAGGTCCTGACGAGTGGTGGTCGGCTTGAGGCCGATGAGGACGCCGGAGGTGTTGTCGTTCCAGACCGGACAGCGCTGACCTACCATATAGGGAAGAAAGATGACCGAGCTCTTGGCGCACACCGAGGTATTTGCCAGCTCATCAATCTCATCAAGGCTTTCGACTTCCAGCAGTTCCTTGAACCACTTCAGCCCCGCACCACCAAAGTCGACTCCGCCGGAGGTGATCCATGTGCCCGGAACGATGTGCGGGTAGATGTGCAGGTTGTGATTGTATTTCGGCTCGCTCAAGCAAACGTTGTTGGTGGTGACCGTTCCGCCGGAGATGAAGACCTTTCCCCCTTTGGCAACCCCTGCACCGAGCCCGGCTGCCACATTATCCATCGAACCGGCGATCACCGGAGTGCCTTCAACCAGTCCGGTTTTGGCGGCGGCCTCGGCGGTCACCTTGCCGACCACATCGGTGCAGTTGAAGATGGGCGGCAGCTTGGCGCGATCGATGCCGCAACCGTCGAGCAGCACATCGGAATATTCGCCGGTTGTTGTGTTGCACATCTGGGAGAGCCCGGCTTCGGATTTGTCCATGGAATACTCGCCGGTCAGGCGGTAAACGAGGTATCCGTTGGCATGAAGAAATAGATGGGTTCTTTTGTAGATCTCCGGCTCGTTTTCTTTGATCCACATGATCTTCGGCGCAGGGTTCCCCGCATCGCTGATGTTGCCGTTGATCTCCCACAGCTCGTCTTTCAGGTTTTCAGCAATCCAATCGGCTTGTTTGGTCGCGCGGCGGTCCATCCAAATGAGTCCCGGGCGAAGCGGATCGCCCTCCTGATCGACCGGCAGCACGGTCGTCGAAAACGCGTCGATGCCGACCGCGATAATCTTGGCCGGATCAACCGAGCTCTCTTCAATGACGGCCTGCGTGTTCTCCTTGAGCGCGCGCCACCATTGATAAGCGGGTTGCTCCGCCCATCCATGATGCGGGTAAGAGGTGTCGTAGGCTTTCTTCGCTATCGCCACCACATTGAAATCGGTATCGAACAAGACGGTCTTGCAGCTCGTTGTTCCCAAATCCACACTCAAAATATATTCAGCCATTTTGAAACCTTCAGTTTGTATTGCGTACTGCGTATTTCGTATTGCTCTAGGCGCGGGAAACTGCGGCGTTGCTGTCGCCCGGAAAAATTGATTCGACGACGTGCATGTCGCCCGGCTTTGAAAACCGCACCTTCCATATCTCGCCGTTTTTGGCGATGGTGTGCGGGTAGTCTGGAAGGGTCTGCTCCAGGGTTGCCTTTATCAGCCGCATCGTAACGGCGTGCGTCACGAATAGAATATTTTCGCCCTCCATATTTTCCAAGGATTGGAAAAACGGCTTCAGCCGCTGGGCAATCATTGCGTACGACTCGCCGCCGCCTTCGGGAACCCACGCCCAGCGTTTTGTGCGGTCATGCATATAGTCGGGGCGATTATCCAATTCGGTATAACTCAATCCGGAGTAGATTCCCAACTCCTGCTCCGTCAACCGCTCCTCCACTTCAACCGCGAGGCCGAACGCGTCCGCAATCGGCGCGGCGGTCTGCTGCGCGCGCAGCAGCGGCGAAGAGAAAATCCGGTCGAGTTTGGCAATTTTCTTAAACTCAGCCGCAATGGCTTCCGCATCCTGCCTGCCTTTTTCAGTCAGAGAAAAATCCTGTCGCGAGGCCAGGATATCCTTGAGATTGGCTTCGCTCTGCGCGTGCCGAATGAAATAGATCGTCTTCATTGTGCGTAATACGTAATGCGTAATACGTAACCAGAAAAATTACGCATTACGAATTACTCGTTAACTCCGATTAGCCAATCGGCGTCACACCCTTTTTTAGGATAATATTACCGTATTTGGCGGTCGTTCCCGTGAGTACGCAGGCATAGGCCTTTTCCGCGCGATCATAAAACTCGAACCGGCCAATCCGTTTAACCGCCGGAGCATCCGGCGCCGCAGTCTGGATAGCCGCCATATAATCGGTTTCCACCTGCGGATCCAGCTCGTCGCCTTCAACCGCCGCCATCATGATGAGCGGATCATCGTAGCTGTCGAGTTCGAAGAGCGGAATGATGCCTTTAAGCAGATCCGGGATCTGCAGGCCATCGCCGCGCATTACGTTTTTTGGACAGAAGGTGTGTCCCGGAAAATGGGCATCGGCAAGAACGATTTCGTCGCCATGCCCCATTTCGGAGAGAATCTTCAGTAGTTCGGGGTTAACAATAGGATCAATTCCTTTAAGCATTTTGTTTCTCCTTCTATAACGTTTCGTATCAACTCACCATTTAGTCGGCAATCATTCCGTCTTCGTCCCAAAGATCTTCCCAGGTTTGTCCATCTTTCCAGAGGAATACCTGCCCTTTAATCAGACGGCAGTTTTTATTGATGGTGGACAGCTCGGCAACCTCTTCGTCGGTCAATGCCAGATGGTCCAACAAAGCGCAACGCAGGTTGCTCTGGTATTCCGCAGGGAAAACCGAGAAGGGAATCGGAACCTGTCCGCGCTGGATCGCCCATTTGACGCAGACGACCGCCGGATGCACGCCAAGGCGCTCGGCAATCTTCTTGATCACGGGATCTTCGATATCGACGGTGTCGGTTTCGGTTTTATCGCGATCCGGGCGGGTTGGCGATCCGATCGGGCAGAAGCCGATCGGCTGGATGTTGTTTTCAACCATGAAATCAAATAGTTCAGGTTGTTGGAAGTGCGGATGCAACTCCATTTCGTTGACGACCGGCTTGATTTTGCAGTCGCGCAACAAGAGCCTCATCTTGGCGATGGTGACGTTGGAGGTGCCGATGCTTTTGACCAGTCCCATCTCGACGAGTTGCTCCATCTGAGCCCAGGTTTTCATGAAGTTTTCATGGATGTAGGGCTTGGAGTCGGGACTGCGGGAATCGACATCGCAACCTTTGGGGTGAAAGTTCGGGAACGGCCAGTGGACGAGGTAGAGATCCAGATAATCCAGTTGAAGATCTTCAAGCGATTGCTTGCAGGATTTGATGACATCGCCATCGCCGTGCATATCGTTCCAAACCTTGGATGTAATAAATAGCTCTTCGCGCGGCACGCCACCGTCGACAATCACTTTGAGTGCATCGCCAATCTCTTTTTCGTTGCCATACACGGAAGCACAGTCAATCGCGCGCTGGCCATACTCGGCCGCACCAATCACGGCATTGGCAATTTCAATGGCGGTGAAGCGATCTGAACCAAAGGTTCC
>JAUXCB010000051.1 GCA_030619095.1 Verrucomicrobiota bacterium
CCGCACCAATCACCACAATCAAACCAACAACAATCAAAACCATTTTCTTCATCTCGACTCCTTACAAAAACAGCCGCGCAACGCGGCTGTTTCAATCACTCAAAAGTTATTTTACCAGATTACGGGACTGACCCCTTTTCATATGACGAGTTAGGCGGCCTGTCCCCTTTTCGCAAAAGTTATTTTACCAGATTACGGGACTGACCCCTTTTCTTGCGATGCACTCAAACAGAAAAAGAACGCTCGTCAATCAATATGACGAGTTAGGCGGCCTGACCCCTTTTCGACCCCTTTTCTTTTAAGAAAATCAATAAATGTTAGAATGCGAGGTCCGACCCTCTTCCAAAAACCTCTATATCAATTATTTTACTAGATTACGGGACTTACCCTTTTCTCAACTTTCTGAATAAAGGTTGATTTTTTCATTTTCACACCAAGACCTATAAGCTTCGCGCTAGGTTCTTTTTCAAAGCCCACTTCGCGCATTACATAATATTCAACCTCTTCTGAAAAGGAACACGTAGTCTGAAAAACCTTATAGGCATCTTGCTCATAGAGTTCTGGAAGCGGCTTCTTTTTATAATAAATATCCTGACAGTCCTCTAGGTAACAGCGCATATGACGAAATTCTCGCAAAACCTCATCCTTGTTGATTTTAACCAGACCAAGAACTCTTCTCTCGTAATCATTCTCACCTCTTAAAAGATTACGTGGGCTTTCACCTTCAAAATACCCCGGAGCCTTCTTCATCAAGATGCATATGTTTTTTTCAGCACACTCTCCCATCAATACATTAGTAACTACAGCATCTACAACCCACACAGAGTGCAGCCTTAAAAGCAACATGGCATTCGCTTCAGGAGCTGAATTCCAATACTTACTCATTTTGACTCTTTGCACAATTCCAGTCACCGCAGACTCATAAAATTTATTTCTTTCCTTGATAAAGTGAGTCAGCGTGTAAGGGTCTGAGAATGCGAAATAATGATTTACCTTAATTTCGACAACAGCATCTAAATCATTCAACTTATATCTATTGCTTCTCTCATAAATTAAACAATCTCTAACCCCCGCATTAGCCCACATAGAGCCACAAAATAAATACATCAACGCAAGTCGCCATCTCATATATCCCACCTCCCATTTCGCTGGTAGCCGCACATCGGCTCTTCGGATTCTGAATCACCGTATGCATTATCCTCCATCTTATTACTAACATCAATCTCAACGTCTTCCTCCAGAAAAGCGCGAAAGGCTTCCCACTCCTCTTCAGTATATCTCTGATTCCTTAATGTATTTACCAGCATGGTGAAAATTTCGGTGTTCATATAATCCGCCATAGGGGAGGACGCCCCTCCGGTAACGTCTGCCTCGTGACGATTTTCATGAACTGTAACTTTATTCAAAAAAACAGATTCATTTTTCACATAAATATTCTTATTAAAAAACGTTACTGCAACATCTTCTACACCAACCAACGCGTAGTTTGTAGTAATAAAGTCTGTTGCGAGCGTACATTCTAATACCCAACTATAATCAATATCATGAAAAACCTCTCCTCCTGGATTAGCCAGGTCGACAGACACCTCCAACTCGATACCGCACTCATCATCACCCTCTTCGCATTGGTATCTAACGGTGCGCTCATTACTTCCGACACAACACCAAAAAAATTGGATTTTAGCATAGCTACTCTCTGAGTCACTCCATGTTTCTATCACCGAACAAGAATCATGGTGTCCACATCCGCCTTCATGATCATCAATAGACCAGACTCCTGTGCAAACACTCAAACCTGCAGAACTAGCTGTATAGGTACATATTTCCCCGTCCTCCGCAGATATATCTCCCTCAATATGAAGGCTATAATAGGAACCGGTCGCCAAATTGCACCCTGCTCTAGCAATTACTGAAAAAGCAAAAATCGCCAGAAGCGCGATTAAAATACTATATTTTATCGGATTTCTCATAGTTTACACCTCAATTTTTTGTTTCTAAAATCGTTGTTCCATTCCAGAAAAAGGGGTCAAAAAAGGGGTCCCGTAATCTAGTAATTTCCTTGGATCTCGGAACCTTTCCCTATTACACAAAAAAGGGTTCAGTCCCGTAATCTGGTAATTTCCTTAGATGCCGAAACCTCTCCCTGTTACACATTTTTATTCCTCTCCAACATCATTCTGCCCGCCGTTGAATGCTTCTCCAATGAACTGCCCGTTCTGGTACACCTTGAAGGTGTGGCAGGCGGAGGCTTTGGTGGAGTTCGGATGGAACAGGCGGAAGCGATACTCGCCGATCTCATCATAGGCGGCATTGGTGAGCCAGCGCTCCAGCGTGTAGTCGTCGAGCGTTACCCCGCCAATAATCACCTTGATTTGCATGTCAACGGTGTCGGGCAGGTTCTTAACAATGGATTCGATTTCCCACAGCTCGGAGTCTTCGTAGCGTTCGACCGTCCAGAAGTAGCCGTCGGTGGCGTTTTGGACCCAGAAGATGAAGAGTCTCGCTGAGTCAAGGATTGGGCCGTCGGGATACAATCTAGCCAACATAATGTGATCGCCATTCGTATCGTTTGCTTTCAGCGCGACGGTTCTTAGTGCTTGGTTCGTAGTGCTTAGTTCTGCAAGCTCGACGGTATCGTCGACTTCAAGTACGGCATTGGTGGGTATGCCTTCGAAGCTCCACTCGCGGGTTCGGCCTACGAGGCAGGCGGGGGATTCGTCGGGGAAGGTGCCGTCGATGACCTGAACGTTTATCAAAGCAGCTATCGTGGAATTGCCTTTCGTGTATTCTCCGCTGACGGTGTAGGTTCCGACTTCGTCAAAGGCTACGGCTAGCGGGCGGGTGTTCGGGGAGCTAAATTCTTCATTGAAGACATTCAGCGCAAACTGCCCTCCAGTGGCTTTTTCAAGATCGGCATCGGCTCGGTCGGGGTCGATGGCGGTCAATCGAAGGGCATCCCCTTTGCGGATGAGAAGCGTTTCTCCGTCGTGGTCGAGTAGGTTGTACGGAACCCATTTAACGTTGATCGGCACTTCGAGCGCACCGTTCTGGAAGGTGGCGGTGGCGGTGGTGATGCCGTCCTGCGCGAGCGGGAGGTTGGCGTACCAACGCCGTCCTGCGGACTGGCGAATATCGAATGTCGAATAAGGAATGTCGAATGACGAACTACTTAGTATAGCCAGCGGCACATAGCGGGCGTTGCCCTCCAAACACACCGGGGAGACGATGGATTCGGTGACCACATCGATGGCGGCCATGCTGGCAACGGAGGTTTCGATCCAGTCTTTTACGCCATTGCCGTTGGCGTCGGGGCCGCCGAGGATCTGGAGTTGCAAGCTATTGATCTTGAGCGAGAGGCGGCTATGGACGTTTTCCCAGAAGATGCGGATGGTGTGCTCCCCGGCGGGGAGGACGGGCAGGAAGGCACGAACATCAACGGGAACACCTTCGGCGGAGACGAGGACATAATTGCCGACATAAGTACCGTCGACGGAAATCTGCAGGGCGCTGGTATCGACGGGCGTGACGGGCGTGCAGGAGCTTTTGTTCCAGAGGTGTGACGCATTAATATTGAGCCCGTACAGATCCTGTTCCGGGAAGTTGAGGGTGTATTCAACGAATCCTCGGCGGCGCTTTGCAACGATGCTAGATCCGTCGGCTTCCCAGGTGCCAACGGCGTTGTTGGTCTGCGAGCCGGCGACGGTGGCGACCACCGTGACGGTGCCGTCGAATTCGTCAACCAACGGGTTGGTGTGCAGTTCGTGGACCTCTTCTCCATCCAATACGCCGTCGCCATCGGAGTCAGCATTGAGCAGATCGGTGCCTGCGGCGAGTTCGTCGCCGTCGTTCAGGCCGTCGCCGTCGGTATCCGCATCCAGCGGATCGGAGCCGTACTGAATCACTTCGTCATGATCAGAAATTCCATCGCCATCACTGTCCTGACCTTTTTCCAGATGTGCTTTCATCCAGTCTTGAATACCATCGCCATCTTCATCGTTCCCATCCACCGTGTACAACTCAACCGCATGAATGAGGAAATACCCGTTAATTTTACCTGCGTTTTTAACAACCACCGTGAGGCGATGTTCGCCTTTCGTGAGCCACGGCGTAAAGGTGGTGTATTCCGGCAACTCTGGAGAAACATTAAGCGGAAGCGGAGAACCCACTTCTACACCATCTATCTGGAGCACGAGTTCGAAACAATCCGTATGATTCGTTAGTCCTGTAAACTCGGTTTGAATCGCCAAATAGTACACCCCTGCATCGGCTACAGATAAATTATAATCCACCTGAGGGGAATTCATTAGATTGTGTCCGGCAGCAGCGGCATCGCCATTAACCGACCAAGTCAAAGATATGTGTGAACCGGATGGATTGAAATAATCCGCACCCCGAACCGACTTTAAAAACACCAGATCATTTGTGCCGTTTGTATTGCTATCGACCATCAAAGGATCCGTTAGTGATATAAAGACCTCATCTCCATCTTTCAGTCCGTCCCCATCGGAATCTGGATTTAAGGGGTCAAGTTGTAGGAGCGACTCGTCAAGATCATTCAAGCCATCGCGGTCGCTATCGACTTCACACGGATTCAGCCCTGCCGCAACTTCATCCCCATCCAAAAGACCGTCGCCATCGGTGTCTGCAACCCACGGGCTGGTCTTTAGCGCTATTTCTTCGCCATCGAGAAGACCATCGCCGTCCATATCTGGATTGAGTGGATCAAGAGGAATCTCCATTTCTAGGAGATAGGGAAGAAGATCCGTCTTGTATGCAGAGTCCCATGTCCCCTTTTTGGTCATCCATACTAAAAAATCGCGGGATATTTCGTTGGCATAAACCAACTGGTCGGGCGTTCTATTCCAAGGAGCATACTCGAAAGGCTCGCCGGTTACCCATCTCCAGATGCCCTCTTGTTCCTGATCCGTTGCGCCCAGCCAGACTCTTTCATTCGAAACGCCAGATGCCGCAATCCACTTTGCCACTTCAAGAAATTCAATTTCATCGGTAATCACCGCTAAGTGGCCGCCACGTTGTTGTGCTTCGCTCCTCGCCTGCTCCCATTCCAGAGAGCGATCAACCACCAGATACCGGCAATTCAGCTCTTCCCCATCCAAGAGACCGTCATTGTCGGAGTCTTTGTTGAACGGGTTGGTGCCTGCGGCCAGCTCGTCGCCATCGGATAGGCCGTCGCCATCGGTATCGCGGTAGTCGGCGCCGGCAACGTCCTGCCACATCGGAACCGTGGGAGAAGTTCCAAAAAAATTGATTTCCTCGTGATCGGAGAATCCGTCGCTATCGGTATCCAGATAGCCGCCGCCGGTGCCGTCGAACGGATCGAGACCGCCCGCGATTTCCAAAGCATCCGGCAATCCATCCATATCTTGGTCGTCAGTAGGCTGGATGTAGCTATACAGATATTCGGAGCCAATGATTTCGGGCTCGGTTGCGCCGGGGCGTGTCCACCATAGCGTGACATGGTCCCCGCCGCCGCCTTCCTTGTGTAGGATCTCCACATAGCAGGCCTGGTTGCTCGCCAGCGCAACCGGATCCGAAGCGTGCACCTTCCCGTTCGAAAGATCCCGGTAGCCAGTCCAGCCCGCGAGATTCAGAATCTGCTTCCGCTGATAGGAGCTTTGAGTCTCGCTCAGCCAAAGCTCAGCCGTATCGTCGCCCGTCAGGAAGAACGTGTAGTCCCCATCGGTCGGAACGGTGATGGTTCCGCGGATCCGGAGTCCATACGAGCCGCCCTTGTTCTTGGCGTACTCGGAGAGGGCAATCCATGTGCGCTCGTCGGGTTCTCCGCCAAAGCGGTCGGATTCCAGCAGATCCGACACCTGGGTGCCCGGGATGGAGTTCCAGCGCTCCACCTGCAAGGTGCCGGGAACGCCTTCCTGCCAAGGCAGAAGCGTGGGGGAAGTTCCCATGATGTTCACTTCCTCGTGGTCGGAGAATCCGTCGCCATCTGTATCCAGATAGCCGCCGCCGGTGCCGTCGAACGGATCGAGACCGCCCGCGATTTCCAAAGCATCCGGCAATCCATCCATGTCTTGGTCGTCGTCGGGCTGCGCATAGCTGCGCAAATATTCGGAACCGATAATTTCGGGCTCGGTTGCGCCGGGGCGTGTCCACCATAGCGTGACATGGTCCCCGCCGCCGCCTTCCTTGTGTAGGATCTCCACATAGCAGGTTTGGTTGCTCGTCAACGTCACCGCTTCAGAAGCGTGTACCCGCCCGTTCGAAAGATCCCGGTAACGGGTCCAACCCGCGAGATCCAGGATCTGCTTCCGCTGGTAGGGGCTTTGAGTCTCGCTCAGCCAAAGCTCGGCGGTATCGTCGCCCGTCAGGAAGAACGTGTAGTCCCCATCGGTCGGAACGGTGATGGTTCCGCGGATCCGGAGTCCATACGAGGCACCTTTGTTCTTGGCATACTCGGAGAGCGAAATCCATGTGCGTTCGTCCGGCTCTCCGCCAAAGCGGTCGGATTCCAGCAGATCCGAGACCTGGTTGCCCGGGATGGAGTTCCAGCGCTCCACCTGCCAGGTGCCGGGAACGCCGCCTTCCTGCCACGCGGGAACCGTCGGATCGCTTCCGAAAACATTGACTTCCTCCCCATCGGAATATCCATCGTTGTCCGTGTCGGGATTCGTGGGAAGGGTGTGGGTGATGATGACCTCGACATAGTCCGTCAGATCATCCGCATCGAAATCGGGGTTGGTGTCTAGCGTTCCGCTTTGGATCTCCTGATCCGCATCGAGTCCATCGGCATCGGCATCCACATACAGCGTGGTGATCCAGACCTTGTAGGGTTCCGCGCCTGCGTGAGCCTCGATCAGGATGCGCGAGGCGGTCGGATAGGCGGCCAGCGGAAGGGCGTAGCGGCGCAAGACCTGCTCGCCGGAATCCCCCGTGAGATCCCCGAAAAGGTTGGCGGCCACAATATTTCCGGCACTGTCCGCCAAATCCACATAGACCCAGCTGTTCGAGGCGTCCTGATGAAGCAGGTTCAGCACAAGGTCCTCCGCCAGCAGCGTGCGGTCCAAATCCATGTAGACCGAACCCTGGGTATTCGACGAAACCAGCCAGCATGCGCCATTCGTCCATGTTCCGCCCACCTTGCCCGCACCCAGCCACCACTGCGGCCCGGTATAGATGTATTCATTGCCCACTGTAAAATCAGGATGCGCCCAATAAATGGCAGCCCGGCTCAGGGCGTTGCTGTCCGCATGATCCGGAAAGCCGTCGGCATCTGTATCGGAAACATATGGATTAGTCCATTTCTCCGACTCTTGAAAGTTATTAAGCTGATCCGTGTCGTAATTTTCCGCCGCATCCATTGCATTGGTGGCATTCAGCTTAAAAAACTGCTCATACAGATCGCTCATGCCATCGTTGTCGGAATCCACCGCCACGGCAAACCCCACGCCGGTCAGTAAACAGGTCACCAAAAACAGCTGAAACCGTTTTGTTCTAATTAGATCTAACTTTGACATGAGCAACCTCCTATGTATGAAAACACCGCCTTGATAAAACTAAATGCGTAAAACATTTAAGAAAAAAAATACCCCCCCTTTTTTTTCAAGTCAAATATATTTTAAAAGTTTCTTCAAAAGCAGGCGACGAAGCAGGCGACGTCTACACGAAAAGGTTGCGCAACCTGCTAGCAGCCTGTCGGGTTATGAAAAGACAGAAAAGGGAAAAGGGGTCGGCAAAAAAGGGGGCCTGAGATCTGAGAATCCATGTTTTCTTTGCCATTTTCTTCCTGACCCACATCTCAAAACCGTTGTCACAATCGCAGAATATCGGCTTTCCTGCCAATCCCATTCTCAGATCTCAGGCTGGTACCTTTTCCTCTCTAAATCCTGTCGGTTTTGATCGGGACCTCTACCCATAGCCTCCAACGCCTGGCTAACCGCTGTAAAATACCCCATAATTAGAAAAATAATAAAAGGGATCACCCGTTAGAGGTTCCGGTCTCAAATTGGGATGTGTCTCTGCGCCCGGAAGCTTCGGGTGTCTTAACGATTTTTTTGTTACACCTTATGCGTTAGTGAACACACTTGTTTCATAGCAGGACTCTGCTTTTTGAACCTTGAACTGCGAACCCTGAATGACCAAACTCTTCCGCATGAAATTTGTCATCGCCACCCGTAACACTCACAAGCTCGAAGAAATTAAAGAAATCTTCAACCCCGACGGCCTTGAGGTCTGCTCCGCACTCGACTTCCCCGACATCCCTGACACGGTCGAGGATCGCGACACCCTCGAAGGAAACGCCATCAAAAAAGCGGTTGAGTTGTGCGGAGCCACCGGCCTGATGGCCCTGGCCGACGACTCCGGCCTCGAAGTCGAAGCGCTCGACGGCGCACCCGGTGTCTACTCCGCCCGCTACGCCGGCGAACCCTGCTCCTACGAGAACAACAACGCCAAACTCCTGCGCGAACTCGACGGCAACGAAAACCGCCGCGCCCGCTTCCGCACCGTCATGGCGCTCGCCCGCCCCGGCGAAGAGCCACTCACCGTCGAAGGAA
>JAUXCB010000188.1 GCA_030619095.1 Verrucomicrobiota bacterium
ACCACCGCGCGGGCGGTTCTGAAAGATGCCGCGACCCGCGAACAGGTGCACAAGATTCAGGAACATCTCCTGGTGCTCTCTCAGGACTTCGGACGGTTCCAACAACGGATGGATAAGCTGGCGGCCCATATTGACCAGGCCAACCGGGATGTCCTCGATGTCAACAAATCCGCCAAGAAAATCACCCGTCGCTTTGGAAAGATTGAACAGGTGGATCTGGCAGAAATCTCCGCCAGCACCCTCGAAGAGCCGATAAAAATAAAAGAATGACCGCGATCTACACGCCTTTACGCGACCCGAATACAACAACACGGTGAAACTGCTCTTCAAAATTCTTCTCCGCACAAATCCGGGCGATCTCCTCTGAGATCACTTTACTGGAAAACTCAATGAAATCCCCCGACGCCTCACAGATCAAGTGATGATGCCGACCATGTCCGTAAATGTGTTCATAATGCGCATGCACATCGTGGTCGCGGATTTTCTGCACAAACCCAGCCTCCGTCATTAAGTCTAGCGTCCGGTAAACCGTTCCGCGGCTCACACGGTTTTCCCCGGAAGCAAGCTCGGCGGAGAGATCGTCCGCCCGAAAATGATCGTGCCGCGCAAACACCCGCTCAAAAACAATTCGCCGTGCCTGTGTAATTCGCGATGCTCTCCCTTTCAAAAATGAAACAAACAGCGGCCAAGCCTCGTCAACAGACCGATCCTCACCCTCATGAACAGACTCTCCAAATTTTTTATCGCTTGCACCCATTTCTGATCTCCGTTTCTTTAGACTTGATCTTGATATAATGTGTAACACAGCCTCTTTTAGGAATGAAACTAAAAAAGAAGATGGTATCTTCCTCCCCGTAACGAGGTATTTTTGTCTAAACCAAACGAAGGAGAAAGATTATGGCTTATAAAATTTCAGAAGACTGCACCCTGTGCGGCGCGTGCGAAAGCTCCTGCCCTACCGAAGCAATTAGCGCGGGTGACGACAAATATGTGATCGACGCCACCCTTTGCACCGATTGCGGTGTCTGCGAAGCCACCTGTCCGGTGGAAGCAATCAGCGCGGGCTAAGCGTCGGTTGCTGTTCGCAAAAAACCCGGCGGATTCCGTCGGGTTTTTTTGTTTCAAGAGCCTGCACACGCGGTTTACGGAAAGAAGCGAAATAAAGCCAGCGTGGTGGCAATCCCGGTCAGCATTCCGAAAAACACCTCCAGACGCGTATGGCCTAGAAGCTCCTTGAGCTTGTTTTCTGAGAGGTGATGCTCCTTAAACAACTCACCCACAATTTGATTGAGCAACCGGGCCTGCTTACCCGATGCCGCGCGCACGGTCTGCGCGTCAAACATCACCACCGCAGCAAAAATAAAACTCAAGGCAAAGAGAGGCGAAGAAAACCCTTCTGTCAGCCCGATGGCGGTCGTCAACGCACTCACCAAAGAGGTATGCGCACTGGGCATTCCGCCCGTGCTCGCAAGGTAACGGAAATCCAGCCGACGGCTCTCCACCAAACAAATTAGCATCTTGGTCAACTGAGCCACAGTCCAGCCTGCAACCCCCGCCCATAACGTGATATGTACAAAATTCATTTGCTTTACCGATCCGGTTTTCCCTTGAAACTGTGAGTGATAATAAAGAGTATATCCGCGTCTGGCGCAATCTTTTTCGAATCAGCAAGAAAGGACCCCATGGGAGAAACGGTTTTCATTGAAATCAGCCTGATCATCATTGCCTGCGCCGTACTGTCCTGGCTCGCGCTCCTTCTACGCCAACCGATCATCATCGCCTATCTCGCCGGCGGACTGTTGATGGGAGCCGGCGGACTGGGATGGATAGAAGACACCTCCTTTATTGAAGAAATCTCCCGGATCGGCATCACCCTGCTCCTTTTCCTTGCCGGCATCGTGCTGCACCCCCGGCGGCTGAAAGAACTCTTCCGCCAAACCATTTTGCTCACCCTGGCCAACTCCCTGATCAGCGGCCTGATCTGCACCTTATTCTGCCTGGTCTGGGGCTTCGACCTCGCCAGCAGCCTCTTTATCGGCCTGCCGCTCATTTTTTCCAGCACCATTCTCGTCATCAAACTGCTTCCCACCACCGCCCTGCACCACAAGCGGATGGGGTCCTATTGCATCGCCATTCTCATCGCCCAAGACCTGATCGCCATCGCCATTCTCATCATGATGGGCGCTCAGCACGGAGAGGGCTCCGCCCTCATGCACTGGTTGTTGCTTCCCCTTAAAGGAGTCGCGCTGATTGCCGCCGTCTTCGGGTTCGAGCAGGTCATCCTGCGCCGCATCATGGCCCGCTGCGACCGCTTCCACGAAACCCTGCAGCTGCTCGCACTCGGCTGGTGCCTTGGGGTCGCCGTAATTGCCGAACACATTGGGCTCTCCTACGAAGTCGGGGCCTTCATCGCCGGGGTCGCCCTCGCCCGCAGCCCGCTCTCCTTCTTCCTGTCCGAAGGGCTCCGGCCGTTCCGCGACTTCTTCCTCGTCTTCTTCTTTTTCGCGCTGGGCACCCGCATCGACCTGACAATCGCCGGCAGCCTGCTCCTGCCGGCTCTGATTCTAACCGTGCTGATGATGCTCACCAAATACCTCACCTTCCGCACCCTGTTCCGTGTGGTTGGCGAACCCGGCCCGTTCGCTCGCGAAACCGGCATGCGACTCGCGCAGGCCAGTGAGTTTTCATTGATCGTCGCCGTCGTGGCGCACACAGACGGATGGCTGAACGACTCCGCCTTCATGATGGTACAGCTCGTTACCGTCTTCTCGATGATCATCTCGGCGTACATCGTGGTGGCCCGATTCCCCTCGCCGCTGGCCACGAATCCGAAGCTCAAACAGGATTAGATGAACCGCGCCGCCTGATACAACCCGAAGCTCAAGCAGGATTAAGCCCACGGAGGAACCGGAGAAAGTGCCGCATTGAAACGGGCAATCAGATTCTCCTGATAGGCTCCGGCGAAGGTTCCGGCATAGAGACGCTCTACCGCCTCCGTACGAAGCTCCACCCAGCTGGCGACTTCGTCGCCCGGGATAATTGGAAAGAAAAGACAGCCGACCGCCCGAGCCGCTTCAACATCGCCCGGCGCATCCCCCACCATCACAATCCGGTTGAGCGGGTAGCGCCCGACCGCCGCACGAATCAACGACTCCGCCTTCGAGCCGAGCTCGGCCCCCGCAACCACATCCACAAACCCTTCGATCTCCGCCATGCGCCATTCGCGCACCAGCGCCTCCTCCGTTGTCTGAGAAACCACAATCAAATCCGAGATCTCGCGCAGCGTTTCCAAGGTTTGAAAAACCTCAGGAAACACCGGCATCTCTGCGACGTCCGCAATCTGCCGACTCACCTCCGTGCTCCAGTCGAGCACCTTCTGCAGCTCCGCATCGCCCGTTTGCTCAATCCGTTTTGCCAGCTCGTTCGCACTCAGCGCAACACCGGACTTCACAAATGCCTCCAGCGACACCGTTTCGATTTCAGCGGTACCGCTCTCGTTCAAAGCCTGAAAAATCCGCAAAATCAACTGAAAGCGGTTTAAGCCGCGCCACGGGGAATAAAGCGAAACCCACTCGGCCACCTTGCGGAGATCCGCCTCAGCGGCCTGTACGTCCCAGAAATTAATGATCTCCGTGTGGAAAATCCGCTGTTTAATCGTCATGCTGTCGAACACGCATCCATCAGAGTCCATGCCGAAAAACAGCTCATGCTTCGGTTTAAAATCGATGAGATCCTGCTGAGAATAGCTTTCTTTCATGCGCGGAAGGCTACCCGTTTGCCCCCTCTCTGTCCAGAGGCTTGCAGGAACTCAGGTTTCGTGTTTAATTCTCGGGCTCAACTAAAAGGATTTTTAAATGAACGTACTGGTGATTGGAAACGGCGGACGCGAAC
>JAUXCB010000215.1 GCA_030619095.1 Verrucomicrobiota bacterium
AAACAGAAGACCTTCTGTTTCAGCCCGACCTGCCACGCCGACCGAGGGGGCCGAGGGGTCACCGAGGGGTCAGCCCGTGCATTGCGGCTGAGGGGTCAGCCCGTGCATTGCGTCACTGCCCTCTTCAGACCTTTTCGTTCAACATCCGTTTCCCGCGATATAGCCGTTAGTGCTCGGGAAACATTCGATCGGTTCCCCATCCGCAAGCGATCCGCCAACCAAACCCCGGTCACTGTGGTATTACTTTTCAGCAACCAGACAATGGCCTGCTTCACCGGATGATTAAATCGCAACTGAAGAAGAGCTGCCTCCGTTATATTTAACGCCTTCAATGCCGCGTCCAACAAGCATTCCGCCTCGTACTCATCATGTGCCCGCCGCTGTTCTCCCCGCAGATTGTCCGACGACTCAGGCAGTTGTTTTGCCAACCAATTACGGAATGCCTCGCCGCCGATAAACCAACCACTTTTTAACTGTTTTTCGACCCACTCGCCAACGGTATCCTCGCCGGCTTCACCACTCATCCGACATTCCAATAATGAACGGTATGCAGCCCGACTCTTCGGAAGCTTAGGGTCGAACCCACAGGCATTTATCAAACGCTCACGCTCAAGCCAAGGCGACACCTTTCGAGACCGACCGATATAAGTCGGATAGCTGCTCCACCGGTAAGATTCCAGAACTTGCTCCAAACCAACCCCGACAATCCCGGCACGAAACGGATTCAGATGAATATAATTTCCGACGGCACAAAAGTATGAAGCATCTCCTTCGATCGGCAGAGACCTATATCGACCCTGAAACAAATGCCCTCGACAGCGAAACATCGCATTGAATCGTTGCGTATATGTTCCTTGAAACCACTTCATTCCGGCCACCAGATTCGCCTCCGGTGTTTCCAACAGCATATGATAATGGTTGCTCATCAGCACATAGGCATGAATACGCCACCCGGTTTGCTGACAAACCTCATCTACCGTTGAAAGGAATAACCGTTGGCCGCTTCCTTTTTTAACGACAACAGCTGGCTCTTTAGAAAAGTCAACAGGTCGAAACGGCTCAAAAATCGACTGACCGTTATTTCCGCGGCACATCACATGATAGATCGCGCCTTTATATTCATGTCGTACTGCTCTCGGCATGAAATCAATATAGCATTTCAAACTTGCGCGTCAACCATAATGACCCAATGCACGGGCTGACCCCTCTCCCGGGCTGACCCCTCTCCCTCTCCACAGCTTCCATGAAACAGTCTAGGATTCGATGGTGCCCCAACCCGGAAGCGAAAGGATGTGCTCTAGCAGAACGGCACAGGCGAGCGCATCGTAGAGCGCATCGTGGGCCTCACGGCCCGGACAAAGCTCGCGGACGCGTGGCTCAAGACCCAACCCGGCGATCAACTCTCCAAGTTTATGGCTCGGCGCATCGGGCCACGCCTTGCGTGCGAGCGCGAGGGTATCGACCCACGGGCCGAAGCGGTGCATCGGGGCCATTCGGCGCAAAAACTTTTTTTCGACCGAAGCGCTATGCGCCCCCAGCGGACAACCGGTCACCCACGGCTCCAGTTTTTTCCAAACATTGGAAACATCCGGCGCGGCAGCGATTTCATCGCGCAGTTTGTGATGCGCACCGGGCGCATAGAGATTAAACGGGCGGTTGGCATCAACCCGAATGAGGCTTTCGAAGGTCTGCTGCGGATCGACGCGGCCCTTGACAAGTCGCACCGCGCCGACCTGCCACGGTTCGGTGTCAAAACCCGGCACCGAGCCGGTCGTTTCAAAGTCCAGCACCGTCAACGTTGTTTCACGAATCTGCATCCGCAGAGGATACGGGATAAGACCCCGTTGAAACAAGGTTTCACAGGGCAGGAATACGGGATGCAAAATGCTTTCCACGAGAAAATTAGCCGCGAAAGATCGCAAGGATCGAAAAATAAGAAAGTTAAACCTCCGAGACAGTCTGCAGAATTCTTCTCCGCTCAAAAGGTCTCTCTCCTTTTGCGTTCTCTGCGTTCTTTCGCGATTACAAGCTCTTCTATTTTCAACTTGCCCCCGCGCCAGTATTTGCTTATTTTGCGAAATAGACAAATAGAGGCGGGAGCGGAAGATGGACTGTGAAACAACAAAACGGGCGGAGACCATGAATCTGTACGATATCAAACGGGCAAACTATGACGCACAGGCAAAGATGATGAAGGCACTGGCGCATCCCTCGCGCCTGCTGATTGCGCATGCCCTGCTGGATCATGAGCTGTGCGTTTGTGAACTGCGCGAACTGCTGAAGCAGAATCTTTCCACGGTTTCACGGCACCTCTCCGTGCTGAAAAATGCCGGCCTGCTGATTGAAGAAAAGCGCGGCCTCTATGTGTACTATCACCTCTGTTGCGATGGCCTGCGGGAGTTTCTGATCCGCATGAACGATCTGGTTGGGGAGGCCACATCATGAAAAAAGCAGTTTCAAAAAAACTATGGACCATCGGCTTACTGATCCTTGCAGTGATCGCACTGGTTGAGTTCCAGAAATTCATGAAAGCCCGCTGCGCAACCTGCACCGATGGCCGTTGCGCATCACCTGCCTGGAAGATCATTGACGCACAGCAGCTGCCGCTCCCTGACGGGGCGACCTCCGTTCATCAGGGAGCTCCCCTGCCCCGGCTCATTGATTTCGGCGCAGGAAAATGCGTGAACTGCAAGATGATGAACGTGGTGCTGGATGAGCTTCGCGCGGAGTACGGGGAGCAGATCGACATCCGCTTTGTTGATGTCTGGGAAAACGAAGAGGCTGGGAAAACCTATTCGATCAAACTGATCCCCACCCAGATTTTCCTGGATGCGGGCGGCAAGGAACTCTTTCGACACGAAGGATTTATTTCCAAGGAAGACATCCTGAAAAAATGGGCCGAACTGGGTATTAATTTCATCTCCAACGAATGACAAAAAACAACGAATAATTATGAACAGCAGAAACGAACAACCACAGATTCTCCACCCCCGATTGTCATACGCCATCATCGGAGCGGCAATGAACGTGCATAGCGAATTAGGCCCGGGCTGGGATGAAGAAGTCTATCATCTTACCCCTTAATTTCTCATTCGTTGCTTTTTGTCATTCGTTGGAAAAAATCATGACCGAGCTGTTCACACAATTCACTCACGCCATTGAAGGCTCTGCGGGCATCGCACTGAGTGCGTCGTTTGTCTGGATGTTGGAGAAGTGGTTGCTTTGCGATTTTGGGGAACGAAGCTTCTTCCAAGCAATTTCTGCGAT
>JAUXCB010000165.1 GCA_030619095.1 Verrucomicrobiota bacterium
AGTTGTTGATTAAAAACGCGCACCATCGAATCATCGACGCTGGCGCAGAGCGAGGCGTAATACGCCGAAAGCGGTTTAGGAATTTTCGGACGTTCTGGATGATGCAGGTCGGTTGCGGGAAGGATGTCCGCCGCCACCAATTGAACGCCCTCTTTTGTTTTTTTGACACGAACCGCTTTTACACCGCTGGTGCCGAAATCAAGGCCCAGCAGATTAACAAGGTGTCGCCGACCCTGCTCCCTGTCTTTAGGTTTGGCACTTTTTGAAGAGAAATTCATAAAATTTAGCGCAGAGTTTAGCGGTTATCGGCTTCCCGTGTCATCTGTTTTATTAGATAGAATAAACCGCCGATCACCAGCAGGCAGGAGAAGCCCACGACCCAGCTGTGCCCAGCCTTCTCCTCGAACTCTCTGGTGCGCTTTACAAGAGTCGCCCCCGGCTTCGGAGCCCCGGTGGCGGTGCGTTTCCAGGGAGGAAAATCGAGCCCGGCCATCACATCCTTGTGGCGCTGGATGGCAATTTCGCGTTGCTCCTCGATATACTTGTCGTATTTCCGGTCGACCTCTATGCGCTCGCGGCGCAGCTGCGGCTCGCGCTCAGAGGCGTCCGGCGGCAGCATGGCGCGAACCGCCCCGCTCCCGAACAGCATGAACAAAACAATCGTCAGTACAGTTTTTTTCATCATTCGACGGGCAGCTCCATCCAGCGAACCATTTGAGTGGCCAGGGCAATGCGCGGCAGCATGCCCGGCAGCCAGGGGGCAAAACCGGCACCGTCTTCAGAATCCGAGCCGAGCCGGATATCCCAGTTCAGGACCAGATTCCCGTGCCGTTTGACGGCCTCGTCGCGGCAGACGATCGAACCGTTGAATACGGCGTTATTATCGATCTCACCCATGAACAGATGGTTGGCATAGGTGACGCAGTCGAACTCGCCGACCCATGGATCCACACCCAGCGCCGCGAAATCGGCATCACCCAGCGTCGGTTCATAATAGAGGCGCGGATCGCCATCGGTCTGAACCGCGTCAAAGAACTCGCCGTCCTGCTGCGTATAGTCGCCGTCAAAGTACGGGATTCCATCCTGCCAGAATTTGACATAGCCGTTGAGAGCATCGGTTGCATCGACCGCGTGGGAGCTGGTGTAGGGGTTTTTCAGATATTTCTGATCCACGTGCGTGGCCCACGAGGTGTGGTCCCCGAAGACGAGCGACCCCTTGGCGCAGAGGCCGAGGAAATCCTTGTCCTTATTCACATTGACCGTGGCGTAGGGATTGCTGTCCGGCTTGGGCCAGCTGGGCGGATCGAGCGCGACCACATCGCCGATAATGTGCACATTGCGGCCGGCATAGATGGTCCCCTGCCCGGTGAAGTTGCCTTTAATGTAGACATCGCCGCGCGCCACAATCACGCCGCTGATTTCAATCGGATCGACCGTGCCGTCGAGGAAGAGGCTTCCATCATCAAGAAAACCCTCAATACCGGGTATATCTTCGCCGGGGTCATCGCCCCAGATCGCTTCCACCTTCAGGGCACCGCCCTGCGAAATGGTACCGCCGTTGGCAGCGGCATAGGCTTCGTACTCTTCGAGCGGCCCGATGTAAGGCAGTTCCAGGCGTTCCACCCCTTCATTGTAGACGCTGGACTCGGCATATCCCTGATTCCAATAGGTATTGGTGTTGCTGCGGTTGAAGTCGGTATACTCCGCCGGGCGGGCACTGCCCGCATAGGGTTGTGTTGAATACTTGCCCCAATCGAGGTTTTTGTAGTCCGTTTTGGTATCGACGATTCCAACGGCATAGGCATCGCCGTTAAGCAGAATCGAGGAATATTTGAGTTCGATATTTTCGTTGGCGCGCACATCGCCGTTAAAGTTGGCGTTCACGCCGGAGAAATAGGCATCGTTATCAATAAAGAGGACGTAATCGAAAACGCCGCGCGGGGCGTCGGCGGAACCGCCGGGCGGGGCGTTGGCGCTGGCATATTCATAAAGCACATTTTCCTGAATCCGTCGAGTCACCCCTTTATAAGTGGCCGTGGCAACATTGGTGATGACGATCTCTGCCGTGTAGTTCACATAATCCTTGATCACCATGCCGGATCCGGTTTGAACCGATACGGTAACGACCATGTCATCGTTGCTGCTCAGGCCGCCACCGTCCAGAATGACAACATCGCCATCCTCAGTCACACCGACGGTGGCTGTTGAATCAATGTTTTCCAGCACATCGAATGCATCCCAGCTGTGGGTGACATCGTACTCCTCGCGGAAATTTTCGTAGACCTGATATTTTCGGACCTCGAGAGCCGACTGAATATAAAACAGGCACTGGTCGTAGCCCTCCCAGCGTTCCACGGTGCGCAGGCTGTTGCGAGCCGAAAAGAGAAATGCGCCGCCGATCAGCGACGAAATGACCAGGAGCGCCAGGACGCCCGTCAGTACAAACCCTTCTGAATGTTTACGTGTTTTCATGATACCTTCCCCTTTAATCTGTGTTCAACATAATCGCCCGGATCGTCTGCGGCTGCTCAAAATTTCTGCCAGCCGCCGAAAACCGAAGCATATACGTTATCTCCATGGTGTTGGCGTTCACCAACGTCGCATCAAATTCATTAATTTTCACATCGGGTGCTTCGCCGCCGTAATTCTTCACGCTCTGGCCGTACGCCCACTGCCCCGAAGCATCTTTCAGCCGCATATCCTCACTGCTGGAATCGGATGACCAGCCGTGGATCTCGAACGCGGAACCACTCAATACCGGAGTATATTTCAATATGGTCCAAGTGTCCGATGGCAGGATCTCGTGTTCCTTGGATGAAAGCAGGCCGGTTCCCTTGCCGAACCCGCCGTCGAGCAGGCGAATGCGCGTCACACGCGCGTGCTGGGCAAGCTTCCACTGCGCCATGCCGTTATACCAGACCGAAAAACTGCGGGTGAGCAGCGTGCCGAGCGCAAAAAAGACCATCACGGAAAGGGCCGTGGCCAGCAGCACTTCTGGAAGCGTGAATCCACTGCGTGTTTTTTTATTCATCAGCGAGCCCCCTTGTAGCGACGGACCTGATAGCGCACCAGCGGACGGTCCCCGAAATCGATCGGACTGTTGGTTCCCGCATGAACCTTCACAAAAATGTCCCAGTAGTAGACGGGGTCGGGCAGTGATGGCGCATTGGTTTCGGTCGCAATATCACAGACGATCACCCCGTGCGGATAGAGCACGCTGTCTTCCGGAGCGTCCTCCGGCATAAAGTCGGATGTCGAAACCAGCGGCAGATTATCAATCGGAAGGTTGTAGACCTCCCAAAGCTTATCGAACGCCAAACCCTGCGCCTCCAGCTTGGCGCGCGAGCGCATCAGAATGCGGAAAGAGGCAATCATCTCGGTATAGACCACGGCCGCGGCCACGCTGACCAGCATAATGGCGATCAGCACCTCAACCAGGGTCAGGCCGCGTCGTTTGTCATGTTTGGGGTTCTGCTGCATGCTCACTCCTCAAGAATGTAGTGATAATGGTCGTCCACCTCACGGAACTTGCCGGAAGCCAGACTTCCATCATCGATCATTTTGTCCAAATCCTCAAGCTGGCTGCTTGTTCTGGCCGGCGCGTGGATAGAAACCGAATAGGGAAAATGGTACCCCTTATCCCAGTCCCATTTCCCATCAATCGCGTTACCCTCAGCCCACCAGTCGATATCGAAGTAGTCAAAATACTCAACCATTTCCGGAGGTGTAACGCCCGGTGTTTTGTCGGGTGGATAGCCGCCGGTTTCGGCCCGGTACATTTCAAAAGCCTGAATCGCCGTGCGCAGCTGGTGCGCCACCAATGAGTTTTCTCTATACTCGAAGGACTTTTTCGCGATGGGAACCAGAACGACCGAAAGCAATCCGACGATGGCCACAACCATCATCATCTCAACCAAGGTCAGCGCATTGCATTTTTGAATACGGTTCATAGAACTCATTCCTCGAGAATATAGTGATATTTTGAACCCCAACGCTGGAAAACTCCGGTCTGCAGGTCGCCATCATCAATTATCGCATCCAAATCCTCCATTTGGTGCCGCGAAGCACGCGGGCGATAAATGGCGATAGAGCGTTCGAAACGTTCTCCGTTATCCCACTCCCAGCGTCCTCCGACATCGGTCTCCTGATTCCACCAGTCAATATCCAGAAATGCAAAAAACCCATTCATTTCGTGGCAGGGCTCATCCGGTCGTTTCTGGTCGGGAGGATAATATCCCATGGCGGCGGCATACAAATCAAAAGCGTCAGCGGCCCGCAGAATTTTTCCGGCGCATTCGGCCGACTGCCGGCGGAGCTGCGCCCCGCGAACCAGAGGAACCGCAATCGCTATAAAAACCGCAAACAGCCCGACCAACAGGGCAGCTTCCAGCATGGTGGATCCTCTTCGACTGACA
>JAUXCB010000021.1 GCA_030619095.1 Verrucomicrobiota bacterium
GGATGGAAACCAAACCGTCTTCGAAGAAATCTGCAAAGGGGATGAATGGGTCGATCTCGGCGGCAAGCGAATGAACGGGCGGGCCTACTGTGGGAAATTCAACTTTAAAGGCACTGAACAGCAAAAAAAAGTTGGCATCCTCTCCGGCGGAGAGCGCAACCGGGTCCATCTGGCCAAACTATTGCAGCGTGCCGGCAATCTTCTATTACTCGACGAACCGACCAATGATCTCGATGTAACCACCCTGCGCGCACTCGAAGAGGCCCTGCTCAACTTCGGTGGATGCGCCGTCGTCGTCAGCCATGACCGCTGGTTCCTCGACCGAATCGCAACGCATATTCTCGCCTTCGAGGGCGATAGCAAAGTCACCTGGTTCGAGGGAAACTACGAAGCCTACCACGAAGAGCGACGCCGCCTTCTGGGCGAGGATGCCGACAAGCCCCATCGAATTAAATTCCGGCCTGTAAGCCACAACTAAACTCTCTCATAAAAGCTCCTACGGGTGGGAAAATATTTCCAAGGATGCGTTTGTGAAACCTTTTCGGCCCTTTCGTTTACCCCCAGAATTTGTGGTTTCGTTTTGCAGAATTCAACCACACCTTATAAGGTGTGGTTGAACGATCCTTCACCGCTATCGAACTTTTTGGATTACTGAGTGAAGACCAGAGCATCTTTTCCGGCGCGGACACTAACGGGTTTGCCCGCCTCGATTTCGCCGCGCAGAATGGCTTCGGCCATGGGATCCTCCAGATGGCGCTCAACGGCACGCCGCAACTGGCGCGCGCCGTAGGCTTTGTCGAAACCTTTCCGGATAAGGAATTCCTTCGCCTTGGGCGCGATAGTCAGCTTGATCTTGCGCGCCTCGACCCGTTCCTGGACCCGCGCAATCTCGAGATCGAGGATGACTTCAATGTCTTTCTCGGTGAGCTGACGGAAGACGATGATGTCGTCGAGCCGGTTGACGAGCTCGGGTTTGAAGGTGTCCTTGCAGGCATCCATCATGGTCTTCTTGAGCTTGTCGTAGTCGCTCTCCGCACTTTCCGGCGCAAAGCCGAGCCCGGCCTTTGTGGTATGAGAAGCCCCAACGTTGGAGGTCATGATGACAATGGTGTTACGGAAGTCGACGCTGCGCCCAAGGCTGTCGGTGAGGCGACCCTCTTCAAGAATCTGGAGCATCATGTGCATGACGTCGGGATGCGCTTTTTCAACCTCGTCAAACAGAACAACCGAGTACGGACGGCGACGAACCCGCTCCGTGAGCTGTCCGCCCTCTTCGTGGCCGACATAGCCGGGCGGTGAGCCGACCAGGCGGGATGCGTTGAATTTTTCCATGTATTCCGACATATCGATCTGGATCAGAGAGTCGGGGTCATCAAACATAAAGCGGGCCAGCTCTTTGGCGAGCATGGTTTTGCCGACGCCGGTCGGCCCGAGGAACGCGAAGGAGCCAATCGGACGACGCGGGTCTTTGAGCTCGGCACGCGAGCGACGCAGGGCACGACTGATTGCAGAAACCGCTTCGTTCTGCCCAATAACATTCTTCTCGATCTTCGCCTCCATTTTGAGAAGCTTTTCAAGAGCCTGCTTACCCATTTTATCGACAGGCACACCGGTCCATTTGGAAACGACCACCCGGATTTCCTCTTCGCCGACCACAGAAATATTTTCTTCCTGTTGGGTATCCCATTCTTTTTTGGCTTCTTCGAGATCGTCCTTGGCTTTACGCTCGGCATCGCGATGCGCAGCAGCCTCCTCGAACTTTTGCTCGTGAATGGCGGCATCCTTTTTCTTCTGCGCCTCCGCCAACCGGATTCGGATTTCCTGGAATTCCGGGGGCCTGACCATGTGGGCAATATGACTGCGGGCGCCAGCCTCGTCGATCAGGTCGATGGCTTTGTCGGGAAGGAAGCGATCGGGCAGATAGCGTGCGGCGAGTTGAGTGGCCGCTTCGAGGGCTTCGTCGCTGATTTTCGCGTGGTGATGCTCTTCATATTTCACGCGCAGGCCCTTGAGAATCTGGAGGGTCTCTTCCTGAGTCGGTTCCTTGACAATGACAGTCTGGAAGCGGCGCTCGAGTGCGGCGTCCTTTTCGACTGACTTGCGGTATTCGTTCAGTGTGGTCGCGCCGATACATTGCAGCTCTCCTCGGGAAAGCGCGGGCTTGATGATGTTGGCGGCATCCATGGTTCCCTCGGCTGAACCGGCTCCGACAATAGTGTGCAGCTCGTCGAGAAACAGGAGAATGTTTCTACTCTTTTTAATTTCATCCATGACCGCTTTGATGCGCTCTTCGAACTGGCCCCGGTATTTGGTGCCGGCCACCATCAGGGCGAGGTCGAGGGTGACCACTTTTTTATCGGCTAGAATCTGTGGCACGGTTCCGTCGGCAATCGACTGGGCGAGGCCTTCGGCGATAGCGGTTTTACCGACCCCGGCCTCGCCGAGCAGGACCGGATTATTTTTGGTCCGGCGGCAGAGGATCTGAATAACGCGTTCGAGTTCGTTTTTACGTCCGATGACAGGGTCGAGTCCCCCTTTTTTTGCCAGCTCGGTCAGATCGCGGCCAAAGGCATTGAGCGCGGGGGTTTTGATGGCCTTCCCGTCCTGAGATTTCTGTTTTGCTCCGTAGGCAACCCCCTCCTCTTCATTCACCTCCATCGTCCCGTCGTAGTCGGGGTCGAGCATGACCATAATTTCCTCGCGGGCCTCATCGAGATCCACCCCCATGTTTTCCAACACACGGGCAGCAATTCCTTCGCCTTCATGAAGCAGGCCGAGAAGAATATGTTCGGTGCCGATATAGCTGTGGCTAAGTGAACGGGCTTCACTGGTGGCCAGTGCCAGCACTTTTTTGGCGCGGGGTGTAAAGGGAATGTTTCCGCTCATTTTTGTGTCGCCCCCCACCCCGACGGCTTTTTCGACCTCAAGGCGCAACCCCTGCAGGTCGATGCCGAGCGACTGAAGAGCACTGACAGCCACGCCGCTTCCGAGCGCCACGAGCCCGAGCAGAATATGCTCGGTGCCGACATAGTTATGATTGAACTGCTCCGCCTCTTTGCGGGCTAAATGAAGCACGCGCTGTGCTCTCGGTGTAAAATTATCCATAAGTCAAATCCTCTTAAACTGAACGATGATTATTTTCAAATATCGCCGGAACCGCAAGCAGAATGGACACGAAGCAGACCTCTATCGACTTTCACAGGCCGCGTCGAGCGCGACGTGCTCGGACTCATCAACCGGAAGGAAGCGTCGGCCCGCCGCGGCGATGACGGTCGCGCCGAGCGGTGCGGTGAAGAGGATGCTAAGCACCGCCACGGCCAAAATGATATTTCCGGGAGCCGCATCCCGGCCCATCTGCATCATCACACCGAGCGGCACAGCACCGATAGCCGCCTGCACGGTCGCTTTCGGCCAATAGGAAACCATCACAAAAAGGCGTTCTTTTCCGTTTAAATGACTGCGCATAAGGCAGAGCAGCACACCGATGCTGCGGGCAACCAGACCGCAGACAATCAACCCCAACCCGGCGAGTCCGGCATTGAGCGCCACCGACACATCCACCTGCGCACCAACCAGTGTAAACAGAAGAATCGAGGCGAACACCCAGATTTTTCCGAGTTTGGAAGAGAGCTCATGAGCCATATGCTCGCGTTTTTCAAGAATCAGGAACCCCAGTGCCATCACCGCCAGAAGCGCGGCGAACGGCACATGTCCTTCGAGGAGATATTGAACACGCACCAGAAGAATCGAGACGCCCAAAACAATCAACGTCCGTTTGGTGGCGCGCGGATTAAAGCGCTCAAAAAGCTTCAGCAGCAGCCAGCCCAGGACGACCCCTGCCCCGATCCCAAGCAGAATGGAAACCGGGATCCCCGCCAGCGCACCGCCGATGCTCACGGCCTCGCCGCTGAAAATTCCAAGCAGAACCGAAAAAATGGTGATCGCAAACACATCGTCGAGCGACGCTGCAGCCAGTACCATCGTGGGAATCGCCTTTTTGGCGCCGCGCTTTTCTTTGATAAAACGAATCATCAGCGGAACCACGACCGCCGGGGAAACTGCGGCCAGAATGAAGCCGAGCAAAGCCGACTCCATGTGCGTAAGCGGTAAAAACAGCGGACCGATGCATGTGATCAACCCGCCTTCCAGCACACCGGGCACAAACGCAAGAAGCAGCGTTCGCCACCCTGCTTTAGCCAGCGCCTCGCGGCTCAATTCAAATCCTGCGCGCAACAGAATCACAATCAGTGCCATCAGGCGCAAATCATAGGAGACAGCGAGGAAATCCGGTGCCAGAACATCTAACGCGCACGGCCCGACCACAACGCCCAGCAGAAGCATACCGATCAGCCCCGGCAGCCGGAATTTCCGGAATATCCAGTCGGCGAGCAATCCGATCAAAATTAGTTCTGCCAGACTAACAGCCATACGGCTTTCCTTTATTTGTTGGCGCGGAAGTATTCAATGAGGCGGTTGGTGGAGCTGTCGTGCTGGAGCTCTGCGTCGCTCTCCAACTCCGGCAGGATAGCCGAGGCGAGAACTTTGCCGAGTTGCACGCCCCATTGATCGAAAGAGAAAATATCCCAGATCATTCCCTGCGCGAAGATTTTGTGTTCGTAAAGGGCGATGAGCTGACCGAGCACGGATGGCGTCAGTTTTTCGGCCATGATGGTGTTGGTCGGGCGGTTGCCTTCAAACGTTTTGTGCGGGATCAGTTCGTCCGGCGTTCCCTCCGCGTTGAGCTCTTCAGCGAGTTTGCCGAAGGCAAGCGCCTGAGTCTGCGCAAAGAAGTTGGCCATGAGCTTGGCATGGTGGTCGCCGAGCGGATTCTGTGACTTCGCAAAACCGATGAAGTCGCACGGGATGAGTTTGGTGCCCTGATGAATGAGCTGATAAAAGGCGTGCTGGCCGTTGGTGCCGGGTTCGCCCCAGATGACGGGGCCGGTTTCCCACTCAACGCGCTGTCCGTTCTGGGTGACGCACTTGCCGTTGGACTCCATATCGCCCTGCTGAAAATAGGCGGCAAAGCGGCTGAGGTACTGGTCGTACGGCAGGATGGCCTGCGTGGCGGCACCGTAGAAATTGTTGTACCAGATGCCGAGCAGCGCGAGGATGACCGGCATGTTTTCGGCAAACGGCGCGGTGCGGAAATGAGTGTCCATTGCATGGAAGCCAGCGAGCATTTCGCGAAAGTTTTCCGGGCCGATGGCGAGCATCACCGGCAAACCGATGGCGGAGCAAAGCGAGTAGCGTCCGCCGACCCAGTCCCAAAAACCGAACATATTGGCGGTGTCGATCCCAAATTCAGAAACAGCGGCGGCATTGGTGGAAAGCGCCACAAAGTGTTTGGCGACAGCGGCCTCGTCCTTAAGCGTTTCGAGAGCCCAGTCCTTCGCACTCTGTGCGTTGGTCATGGTTTCCTGCGTAGTGAAGGTTTTCGACGCCACAATAAAGAGGGTTTCTTCGGCATCGAGGTCGCGTACCGATTCGACAATATGAGTGCCATCGACATTGGAAACAAAACGGATGATCAGCTCGCGCTGTGTATAAGGTTTCAACGCTTCGCAGGCCATCACGGGGCCGAGGTCAGAGCCGCCGATCCCGATGTTGACGATATTTTTGATCGGTTTGCCGGTATACCCTTTCCATTCGCCGGAGCGGATGGAATCGCAGAATGCGGCCATGCGGTCGAGCACGTCGTGCACCTCAGGAATAACGTTTTCGCCGTCGACGAATACTTCGGCGTCGCGCGGTGCGCGCAGCGCGGTATGGAGAACGGCGCGGCTTTCAGTACGGTTGATTTTTTCGCCGGTGAACATCGCCTCAATCTTTTCACGCAGTCCAACGGCCTCAGCGAGCGCGACGAGCTTTTCAACCGTTTCGGAGGTGATGCGGTTTTTGGAGTAGTCAAGCAGCAGGTCGCAGGCGGTTATTGAAAAGGTTTCAGCACGCTGAGCATCGGCGGCGAAGAGGTCGCGCAGATGCAGGTCTTCGGTTTGTTTCCAATGGCTGGAAAGTTCTTTCCATTCAGGGCGCTCATTTAGTTTTTGAGTCATAACGATCTCCGGCGTCTCTCTTCATGTCGGTTGCAAAGACTAGCGGTCGGGAGACACCGGAGAAACCCTAAAATTCTCTAAAGTCATATGCTTTGTTTTACGAATCAGCTGTGATAGGCTTTCTCTTTATGCGTAAACAATTTCTATTGCCTGTTTTTCTTCTCTCTTTCGCCTTGATGGGTTGTAAAGGGGAAGATCCATCTGCGGCCTCAGCTTCTAAAAAGCCGATCAAGCCATTTCCGATCAAGCGGATCGCTTCGCGCGTGGCAGACCGCCTGCCGAACATCCAACTCAACCGCATTCCGTTTGGCGACAACATTGCCACGAACTCCCTAAAGCTCTTTATTGACTCGCTCGACTTCGATCACTCCTATTTTCTCGCCACGGATATTACAGAGTTTCAGCAACAAGCCACGTTGCTCGATGATCAGGTTAAGGCGGGCGATACCGCCTTTGCCCAGACCGTATTTGATCGCTTCAAGGAATGCGTCACCAATCGAACCGCCTATGTCAATAAGCTGCTCGACGAAGGGTTCGATCTGGATGTAGAAGAAACCTACCACTGGAAACGCACCCAACAACCGTGGGCCGGAAACATAGCGGACTGGAACGGACTGTGGCGCAAAAAAATTAAAAATGAATATGTGGCTCGGGTTGCCGCAATGGAAACCGAACCGGAACCGAAGGACGAGGAGGAAAAACAGGCGGAGGAACCCCTCTCGACCCATACAGTCGATGCGATAGAGGTTCTTTCGCCGATCGAATTTATCCGGGAGCGCTATAAGCAATATGAAATGCTGGTCGAAAACAACTTCGATACGGAAATGATTCTCCAACGCTATCTCAGCTCGTTCACCCGAAGCTACGACCCGCACAGCGACTACCTCTCACCGCGTAGCGTCGAAGATTTTGATATTCAAATGAGGCTTTCACTGGTTGGAGTCGGCGCAATGCTTCGCAGCGAAGACGGTGCGGCAAAAATTCTGAGAGTGATTCCGGGCGGCCCGGCCGATGCCGACGGACGCCTCAAGGCGGGCGACAAGATTATCGCGGTTTCACAAGGCGATGAGCCGTCGGAAAGCATCCTCCACTGGCCTCTATCCAAGGCGGTCCGTCTGATCCGTGGCGAAATTGGAACCAAAGTCGTTCTCACCATTATTCCAGCTGAAAATACCGCTGGAACCCGAACCAAGAAAATCGATCTGATCCGCGCCGAGGTAAAGCTCGAAGAGAGCGCTGCCAAAGCGAAAGTCCATGAACTGGATCGAACTGCGGGCACCGTTCGCATCAGCCAAGTGATTCTCCCCGAGTTTTATGCCGACTTCAGTGGTGCCAAAAACGGGGATACGGATGCCCGCCGTTGCTCCGTGGATATCCACCGTATTCTAAAAGGCATTGCCACAAACAATATCAACGGGATCATCATTGACCTGCGCAACAATGGCGGCGGGTCACTGACAGAGGCGATTGACATCACCGGACTGTTCATTCCAATCGGCCCGATCGTTCAAGTGCGTGATCGGCGCGGCGTCGCCATCCTCCCTGATGGCGACCCCACCACCCTATATAAAGGCCCCTTGATTGTGCTGGTCAACCGCCTGAGCGCATCCGCATCTGAAATTCTTGCAGCTGCCCTTCAGGATTACGGACGTGCCGTGATTGTGGGCGACAAAAAAACGCACGGAAAAGGATCGGTACAGACGGTCATTCCTCTCTCTAAACGGGGGGATGACGACCTCGGCTCACTCAAAGTGACCACCGCCAGCTTCTACCGCATTGCGGGCGGCTCGACCCAGTTGCGCGGTGTGACTCCGGACATCATTCTTCCCTCCCTTCTTGATTCGCTTGAGCTGGGTGAGGAGTTTCTACCCAATGCCCTGCCGTGGTCGCAGGTGCGCAAAGCCTATTACCGGACCTGGCGCCCATCGGTCAAACTGATGCTGCCCGAGCTCCAGAAACGTTCCACAGCGCGGACGGCAGAGAGTCCCGAATTCCAAAACTATCTGGCAAAACGAGATCGGATCCAAAAACAAATGGAAACGCCGTTGATTTCGCTAAAGCTTTCAGACCGCATCGAGAAAATTCTGGCTGAACAGGAACTTGAAGGGCTACAGGAAACCCTTCTCGCAGGAGCGGAAGAGACGGCGGAAGATAAAGAAAAGAAAGATCCTGTTCTCGACGAAACCCTGCAAATACTTGCCGATATGGTGGAACTGAGTGCCGCCGGGGCTGAACTGACCCGGAAGTAACCAGTTCCGAAACGAGTGCAGATTGGCCAGATGGAAAATGACAGGAGGCGAATACCGGAAATCATCTCGTAGACTATGAGCAGGCGATCACGAATCCGGTTTCCACAGAAGTATTTAAACTCGATGAAAAATGGGCGGTCGCGAACCCTGAAAAGGCCACAGAAATCACAGCCTATAACGCAAGCGTTGTTGCGCGGGTCGGTGAAGATGCGGTTGAAACGACTACCCTTAAATCGTATAAGTATGACTCTGCGCTTAGCCTGCTGATTACAAAGTTGCTTCCCAAAAACAAAGGGATTCTTGGGTTTGTTCTTGCGGCACTTCTCGGCGCAATTATCTCGTCGCTGGCGGCGATTCTCAACGCGGCATCCACCCTCCTGTTTTGAGAGGGTTAAAAGCCAAACATCCCTTTTACCCCAGACTCTTTCGACCGGGTTATTCCTCTTCGCGGCCGGCGAACTGGATGCGATAGAAGAGTTTTTCGAATTCCTGCTCAATATTAATATTGTGAATAAGGCAGGTCTCGCTCCCCTTCAGAGGAATCGGCGCAAAGTTGACGACACCGCGGATGGAGGTTTTCATCAGCGAGTCAACAATCGACTGAGCAGAGGGTTCAGGCACGGTAAGCACGGCGAGCTTGATTTCGTTTTTGGAAATGTACTCTTTCATTTTACTGACATGGAAAATCGGAATCGGAGCATCGGAGTCGAGCAAGGCGGGTTCGCTATCGAATCCGGCCACCACGCGGATTCCAACCCTTGGAAATCCGTTGTAGTTCATCAGCGCACGGCCCATCTTGCCACAGCCGAGGATGATGATTTTCTGCTTTTTATCTTTGCCCAGGATAACGTTGAGTTTTTCGAGCAAAACTTCGAGTTGATAGCCACCGCGCTTATTGCCCGTGAGGTCGAACATCGAGAAATCCTTACGCACAAGCGATGGCGAGACCCCGATGGCATCGGCCAGGTTGTCGGAAAAGACTCGAATAAAGCCGAGTCCCTTCATTTTCTGCATGACGTTTCTGTATTTTAACAACCGGTTAATTACTTCTTCATTTGTCTTCATAGGCACATAATTAGGTTTAAATGACATTTTCGTGTCATATTTTAGACCATTCGGCGCATTTAATGTCAAACATATTACCTACATGCGATCTAAAATAACAAAATCATAACATTTTAGTTGTTTGCAATCTTGGGAGGAGTAACCTGCCGAAAATTTTGGAGGAAATTATGTCTGAGAATAAATTACCGGCTGAGTTGATCCGTTTCATCGAAGATTGGAAAGAGAAGCCTGGCAACCTAATTATGGTTCTGCACCGTGTGCAGCAACACTTCGGGTTTATCCCGCGTGAAACTGCATTTGAAGTGGCCAAATTGCTAGATGTGCCGGTCGCCAAAATCTATGGCGTCATCACATTCTACCACCTGTTCCGACTGACCAAGCCCGGCCGCAACCAAATTGCGGTCTGTATGGGAACGGCCTGCTACCTTAAAGGGGGCGAAGATTTGATTCTGGAGTTCGAGCGGTTGCTCGGCGTCGGCATCAACACGGTCACAGAGGATGGCGAGTTCTCCGTTGAAGCCGTGCGTTGCATCGGTTGCTGTGGATTGGCTCCGGTCTTGACGGTGAACGGTGAGGTCTTCGGCAATGTAAAAACCAAAGATTGCAAAAAAATAATCGACCAGATCAAAGGGAAATAAGTGCATGCAACGCTATGCGATTTGATGATGGATCTGGTTCAAAACTCCATCGAGGCAGAGGCCACAGAAATCGAACTGACCCTCTGTGAAACAAGCGAGCAGGTTGAATTCAGCGTGAAGGACAACGGAAACGGCATGAGCAAAGAAATACAGAACAAGGCAATCGACCCGTTCTATAGCGACGGGAAGAAGCACGCGCATCGGCGCGTCGGTCTCGGCCTGCCCTTTCTGCTTCAAACAGCCGAAGCCACCGGAGGCCGCGCAACCATTGAGTCGAAAGAGGGTTGCGGAACAATGATTCGCTTCTGCGCGCAGGCACAGCACATGGATCTGCCCCCGTTGGGGGAATTCGCTTCGACCGCCACAATGATGATGTCGCAACCGTCAAACAGCAACCTGCGTATCGTGCGGAAAACCCGGAGCGACCACTACGAACTCTCCCGCAGGGAGCTTGAAGAAACGCTGGGCGACCTCAATGATTCTCAAAACCTGATACTGATCAAAACCTATATTGGATCTCTGGAAGAAAATTTAGAAAAGGCGGGATAAGCTATGAGCAAACTGACACTGAACGATCTGCGCAAGCTGCGCGACGACAAGAAAAAAGCGATGACCCAACGCGATGCCGAAAACAAAAGTGGTGAAGTGATCATCGGAATGGGAACGTGCGGAATTGCCGCCGGGGGCAAAGCCGTATTCGACGCATTTCTCGATGAATTTGAAAAGGTCGGTATCCAGGATGTCTCCATTCGTCAGACCGGTTGCATGGGGCTGTGCTTCTCGGAGCCGACGGTGGAAGTGGCCGCAGCCGGCATGCCGCGTGTGGTCTACGGAAACGTCGACGAAGAAACCGCCCGACGGATCGTCCGCGAACACCTGAAAGGGAAGGCTCTGGTGAGCGATCATATTTTCGACAAGCCCTCAGTAGATATCATTAAAGCGACGGGGAAATAATCATGGCGTATAAAAACTATATTCTGGTGTGTGCGGGAACCGCATGCGAATCCAACAAAGGCAAAGCCCTCTACGAGGCGCTCGAAAAAGA
>JAUXCB010000067.1 GCA_030619095.1 Verrucomicrobiota bacterium
TCAGCCCGACAGAAAACAATGTAGCCAACGTTTACCTGACCAACGGGAAGAAAACGTTTTCTCCCGAAGCGACGCACAACGCCCGCTTTCCGGATACAGGTAAGCGGGAACTACAGCATATCAGTCCCGTACAGAGCGAAAAAGTCTGCCTCGGCATGATGGGTGCCGCCGGTCGAAGCGAGCTCGACCCACAGCGCGCCCTCGGCGAAGAGGAGCTCTTCCTCTGGTTGAAAGGATTGGTCGGAAAACTGCTGTCCGTCCAAAAGGTTCCAAAAATAAAGTTCCAACCCCTGGAAAAAACCGGGGCCTTTGAAGAAGGCCGTGCGCTCAAGGTGATGTCTGGAAAAACAGAGGTCGGCATCATCGGCCTCGTGAACAGTGCCGCCCGCAAGGAATGGCGTCTAAACGATCCGGTCGCCGCTGCCGAACTCGATCTTGACCCGCTACTTTCTCATCTCTGGAAAACCGGAACGGTTCAGGACATTCCGCTCTACCCGGCGACAGAGCGCGACGTTGCTTTCATTGTCGATGAAACCGTCCGGCATCAGGAAATCATCAAAGCCATCAATGGCTCCGCGCCCGCCGAGCTCGAAAAAATTGAACTCTTTGATGTCTTCCGCGGCCAAGGAATTGAAAAGGGCCAGAAGAGTATGGCCTATAGCCTCCTCTATCGTTCGCCCAAAGGAACGTTGACCGACGACAAGGTCAATCCACTCCACGAAGCGATCGGGCAGCGGGTCTGTCAGGCCACCGGCGCCATCATCCGCGAGGGGTGAGAGAACGCAACGAATCACTCGGCGGAGCGAATATCTTTCAAATTCAACTGAAGAGTGGTGCGTCCGTTCCAACTATTTTCCTGAAGGGTGAACGCCACATCAACCGGCCCAGCGGGAAGTTTTTCGGCCATATTGAACCCGATGGCATCCATCCGGGTGGATCCATCGGACAAGGCCAGCTTGAGATGCTTTTCCTTGAGAATACGGCTGTCGTCCACCGTCACCCCGCAAATGGCCCAGACCGGTTCGGGATTATCCTGTCCAAATGGGCCCATGCGCTTGAGGCCGTCCATCAGCGAGGCATCGGCCTCCGCCAGTTCAATTTTCTGGTCAATATGTAGAACAAGCCGCAAATCAGCCTCTTTGAGCTGCTCAGCCGCCGCCGCATTGAACCGTTCTTTAAAGGCCTCCAAATTAGATTCTTTAATTTCGAACCCGGCGGCCATGGCATGCCCGCCAAACTGAGTCAAAAGGCCGGAACAGGCGTTGAGACCATCGAGGATATTGAAGGCATCAATACTTCGGCAGGATCCGCGTCCAGAACCCTTTTCCATACCAATGACGGCAACGGGGCGGCCAGTGCGCCGAACTAAACGCGACGCAACAATTCCGATCACGCCGATATGCCATCCTTCACGGGCAATCACGAGTCCGAAATCCTTTTCCGCATCGAAGGTCGCATCGATTTCCTCAATCGCTTCACGGACAATCTCTTTTTCAATGGCCTGCCGCTCACGGTTGGCATTTTCAAGAAAATCCGCCAGCTCCTCGGCGCGTGCGGGGAGATCGGTCAAAAAGAGTTCTAAAGCGGCATCGGCGCGGCCAATGCGTCCGGCGGCATTGATGCGCGGCCCGAAGGTGAACCCGGCATGCCAGGATTGAATCTCGCCCTGAAGCCCTGCCATTTTCTTGAGAGCGTTCCAACCCGCCAGCTTAGAGTTTTCCAGGCTTTGGAGACCGGCGCGCACCAGAATACGGTTTTCGCCGAGCAGAGGCACCATATCGGTGACGGTCGCAACCGCTACAAATCCGAGCAGGTCCCGAAGGTCCAGAACCGCCGCCAGCGGACAGCCGGCATCGCGCCCCGCTTTGACGAGTGCGTGGCTCAACTTAAACGCCACCCCCACCCCGGCCAAAATGGAGTCGGGGTGTTTTTCTTCCCGTTTCGGATTTACGAGGGCGACGGCATCAGCCACCGAACCGCTAGGCTCATGATGATCGGTGATCACCACATCCACGCCGAGCTCTTTGGCTCTCTCAACTGTTTCAACGGAGTTCGTCCCGCAATCGACGGTGACAATCAGGGATGGGCTGTTTTTTTCAACACACGTTTTAAGCGAGTCGAGAGAAAGGCCGTAGCCATCATCGAACCGGTTGGGAATAAAGGCGGAAACCTCTCCGCCCAACGCACGCAGAACCCGCACAAGCAGAGCGGTGCTGCAAATACCATCCGAATCATAATCCCCAAAGACGGTAATTTTTTCACCCTCGGCGATTGCATGGCGAATCCGTTCAACCGCTTTGTCCATATCGGGCAGTTCAAACGGATCGCGCAGCGTGCTGAGCGAGGGATTCATAAACTCCACGGCCTGTTCGGCGGTTTTGCAGCCGCGCTGCGCGAGCCGTGCCGCCACGGGTCGCGGCACATCTCCCAGACACTGAAAGAGACGCTCAACGAGCGCTTCGTCGCATGGTTTAAATTTCCACTGTTTGGACATTTTTGAACCGCAGAATATCGAACAGGGAATGTCGAATTTCGAAAGCAAACCCACTTCGGCGTTCTGCGGTTCCTTGTTCAATATTCGATATTCTAGACTTTCTTTTCTTTGTGCCAGAGCAGGACAACCGGCGTGGCGACAAAGACGGAGGAGTAGGTACCGACGATGATTCCGATGAAGAGTGCCAGTGCAAAGTCGTTGATGGCACCGCCACCAAAGAGCAGAAGCATCGTAACGGTCAACAGCGTTGTCAGAGACGTCAGCACGGTGCGGGAAAGGGTCTGGTTGATGGAGAGGTTGGCGATCTCACGATAGGAGGCTTTGCCTTTCATCAACTTGATGTCTTCGCGGATGCGGTCGAACACAACGATGGTGTCGTTGACCGAGTACCCGACGATGGTCAGCAACGCGGCCACAATCGGCAGACTGAGCTGGCGACCGAAGAGGCAGTAGATGCCGATGGTGATGAGCACGTCGTGAAGCAGCGCAACGATGGCCCCGACGGCGAAGGCGAACTCAAAGCGGATGGAGATATAGACGATGATTCCAGCCAGTGCCCACACCAGAGCCAGAATTCCCTTTTTCTTCAGCTCTTCCCCAATCTGCGGACCCACGGTGTCGTTGGCGATATCTTTGTAGCCTTGCTCGCCAAACGAAGCCAGCATGGTGTCGAGGGCGACGGTGCCGTCTTCGTACCCGACCTTAACCGCAAGGGTCTCGGGCAGCTCAGCCCCTTTGGCAGCGGCAATCTCGCGTTGATACTGAATGGTGGCATCTTTGATGCCCGCTTCCGTGAGCACGGCGCGAATGGTTTCGACGGGCTGTTTATCATTGAAGCGGAAGGTGATGGCGGTTCCGCCCGTGAAGTCGACGCCGAAGTTCTCCTCTCCTCTCTGGGTAAAGAAGAATCCGCTGACCACGATAATGGAGACGGACAGCGCGGCGGCGATGAAGCGTTTTCCAACAAAGTCGATTTTAGTATTCGCCTTGATCAAGGTGAGCATCTTGAGGGATTGGATCTTTGTTTTCTCCGCCAGCGTTTCGAGGAAGAGACGGGTGAATACCAGCACGACGAGCATACTGACGAGGATCCCGGCCGAGAGAGTGACGGCAAATCCTCGAATGGCACCAGAGCCCTGCCAGAAAAGAATGACGGCCGTCAGCAGCGTGGTGACATTGGCATCCATAATGGTGCTGAGGGCTTTGCTGTAGCCCGCCGTGATGGCATTGAAAACGCTTTTTCCAGTACGAAGCTCTTCACGGATCCGTTCAAAGATCAGTACGTTGGCATCCACGGCCATTCCAATGGTGAGCACGATCCCGGCAATCCCCGGAAGCGTAAGCACCGGCAGGCCGGGCTTGGCCCCCGCAGAGGCGAAGAGACCGAGACAACCGGAGGAAAACCACATGCCAAACGGAAGAAGGATCATCACCAACAGCAGAGAGACATTGGCGATGGCTCCGGACAGGAGGTAGTAAAGAAGCATAAATGCGAGGACGGAGACACCCCCGTAGATCAGTGCGCGCATCCCGCTCTGAATAGAGTCTTTCCCGAGGGTCGGGTCGACAGTGCGTTCCTCGACAATGCGAACCGGCACCGGGAGGGAACCGGCGTTGAGCACATTGACATTCCGCTGACATTCTTCCATGGAGGAATTGCCGGTGATCTGGGCGTTTCCTCCATAAATTGCTTCCGTAATACTTGGAGCCTGATAGAGCTTTCCATCGAGAATCACAGCCAGTCGGCGGCCCTGTTCGTTGCCCATGTTGTTGTCGCCGTTCGGCGCATAGGCGGCGGTCACCTTGCCAAACTGCTCAGCCCCTGTTTTATTAAAGACCAGGGAAATATAGGGTCGGTTGTTCTGATCGTATTCAACCTGTGCGCTTTTGAGAGCGGAACCGGTCATCTCCGCGCGCAGGTTGACGTACATCGGATTATACAGAGTTGAGCCGTCCTGAGCGCGGTCTTTTTCGAGCATGAATTCGGCGTTGCGCTTGGTTCCAAAACGTTTGAGTTCATTCCAGTAAGCCGCATCCATTTCTTCGTCGCCGACGGTGGCGCGGTCGCGGATGTAGACGGGGCGGTCGCGGTAGGAGGTCAGGGTAAAGCCTTTGGGAACGAGTCCGGCGGCGGCCAGCTCCTGCACCCATGTATCGCTTTCCATGTGAACCAACCGGAACTGAAGAAAGGCCACACTTTGAATGGAGTCTTTGGCTTCGGCGCGCTTATCGACATCGACTCCCGGCAGGCGAATGACAATGCGATCTTCGAGAAGCGGGTAGATTTCCGGCTCGGCGATTCCCAACCCATCGATGCGACCCCGAATGACTTCGATCGCGATATCACGCTTCGTGGCGATATCGTCTTCCACCGCAGCGTCCAACTTGGCTCCTTCCAGGGTCTCGTCTCCTGTGAGCACCTGTTTGCGAACCTCGTCGCGATCCACCTCTACGGTAAAACTGGTTCCGCCCTTGAGGTCGAGACCGAGTCTGATCTTTTCCTTAAAAGGGGTCACCAATGCCAGCGACCAAGCGGTAACCGCGATGAGAAAAAGCCATTTCCAAAGTGTGTTTTTATTCATGATAACTGTCCCAATAATTTACGACTGAATCTCTGCGGGGGTATCCCCGTTCTCCACGATCTGCGAAACGGCCGATTTGAGCACTTCAATCTTTGTTTTTTCAGCGATACGCACAACGAGTGTCTTTTCTTTGACCTGAGTGACCTCACCGAGAATGCCGCTGGTGAGCAACACACGCTGCCCGGTCTTGACAGCAGCAATCATTGCCCGGCGCTCTTTATCCCGTCGGCGCTGCGGGCGAATCATCACAAAATAAAAGATGGCGATCATGAAAACGAATGGCATAAACTGCATCATTCCCCCGGTGGGGGCGGCTCCGCCTTCTGTGGCTGGCGGTGAGGCCATTGCGATCAGCTGCAAAAACATATTTTTCTCCCTTACTATTTTCTAAAAAATCACAAAGGCGGACATGCTAGAGTTCGCCTTCGCCCTTGGCAAGCCCTATTGCAGATTGAAGTGAAACGTGAAAGGCAGTTCAACCGCCTGATTGAGCGGTTTGCCAAAAGAGCGGCCGAGCAGGCCCTTCATGATCTTCTCCAGCGAGCGGCGGAGTAGCGGGTGCCCCTTCCCTGATCGAACAGACGCTTCCGAAACGATCCCATCCGCGCCGATCTTTACCAACAGGGTGTAACGTCCTTCATGCCCGGCCCGGCGCGCTGTGACCGGATAGTACTTTTCACGTTCAATCTGCGCTCGAACCCAGGTGAACAGCACATCGGTCTCCACCACCGAAACGGGGGCGGCAGCCTCCTGCGTCACCTGTGCGACTTCTTCAACACGCTTCGGTTCTGGTTCCGCCGTCATCTCATTATGGTGAGGCCGGTCGGGCTTGGGCTCTTCAAACACACCGTCCGCCGTGTCGGGTTTCGACACCGTCTTGGACTCCGGCGGTGGAGGCGCGGCAACGGCTTGCAACGCCATCTGTGCAAAGGTCAGAGTCACCGCGCTGAGGGCCGACGGATCCGGCGGCGGACGATCTTCCAGCCTTTGAAAAATCAGGCGCAACACAAGCGCATAGAACAGTCCGCTCAGGACAAATGCCAAAACGCGGATCCGCCGTTCGAATGGAGGCAGTTTATTCACGGCCCGCCGGCAGGGTTGTAATCGAAACGTCATCGCGGCCCAGCAGACGGGTTTCGTCGATGACGGACAGGAAGGCCTCAAACGGGGCGGCGCGATCTATAAACAGGTTGATCCCTTGCTCCGGGCTGGCGTTCAGCACCCCGGGAACCTCTTCGATAGTCAGCGACTGCCCGTCATGAAACAGAGCCCCCTCCGCATCAATTGAAATAACCACCTGCTCCTTGCGTCCGGCAGAAACAGATGCCGAGGCTGCCTTCGCCAGATTCACCGGAAGAGCCGGCTGGATGAATGTGGAGGTGATGAAGAAAAAAATGAGCAGGATAAAGACCACATCGATCAATGGCGTCAGATCGATTTCTTCATCGAACTCCTTATCCAGTGAGAACTCTTCAAACATATCAGCTCCTCATCAAGTCGCGGGTGGACTCCATACAGTCCATCAGTAGCGCACGGGTGCGCATACGAAGCAGGTAGTAGAAAACGAGTGTCGGAATGGCGACCGACATCCCCATGATGGTGGTGATGAGCGCCTCCCAAATTCCGCCAGCCATCGCCGCATTATCTACCACCGCCTGCATCGAAATTTCACGAAAAACCCGCGAAATTCCCAGCACCGTTCCGAGCAGACCCAGGAGTGGGGAGATCACCGAAATCAGCCTGAGAATCGTGAGCGACACGGTGGTGCGTCCGAAATTTCGCTGAAAGAGATACGAGATCTCACCCTGCAGTTCCGCACGCGGGGTTTGATGGGCCAGCGCAGTCCAGACCACTAGACTGAGAGGATTCTTTTGCGCCTGATCTTCGGTCACGGACGGCTGATTCTTTTTCAACGCCGCCAGAAATGTCCGGAAGCCGCGCGGGATCCAGGCAAGATAGACGGCACTCGCCAAAAAGAGGTAGAGACTGATAAACGAGAGGATGGCAATGATCGTGCCCGCCGGACCGACCTTATCATAAATGGCTTCAAACATAATTTTCTCCAGATCCGGAGCATAGGCCTGCTTCGCAGGAATGATCAACGGGAAACCATGCATCTTGGATGGGTTCATTTGCTTGACTCTACTTTTCCCTCGGTCAATATGTTTGCTTTAAATCGAAAAAGGCGTGGATCATGGGATGTAGGTGGAAGAGGTTTGGGGGAGCGGTTTTCCTAGCCGTTTTGCTGCAAAGTATCTCCGGGGTGGCCTCGCCACGTGAGTTCCTTCATGTCGTCTATGTCACCAACCACGATCGGGCTCCATTACCGGATTACGAAAGCCGTATTGACCGTGTTATGGTGGATGTGCAGGATTTCTATTGCTCGGAAATGGAACGAAATGGGTATGGCTCAAAAACCTTCAAGCTCCGCCTTGGAAACGATGGAAACGTGGTGATTCACCGTGTAACGCTCGATTGGGGTTTTGATCCGAAAAAAAAGGGGTCAGCCAAAAAAAAGGGGTCAGCCAAAGAATCTTGTTGCTTTTAATATTGATGCTTTTTCGAACCTGATGCAGTATGCGTTTGTGTTGAATTTGTCACAAATAGAGGAGGGGCGTTTTGGTTGTCTTTAATTGCAATAGCA